>JAUHZI010000178.1 GCA_030426105.1 Bacteroidia bacterium
TGTGTTCCAATCATCTGAAATTTATGATGGTTTAAGCGCGGTGTATGATTATGCTCAAAACGGAGTAGAATTAAAGAAAAATATTCGCGATTATTGGTGGAAAGCAATGGTGCAAATGCACGAAAACATTGTAGGTATTGATGCAGCAATACTAATGCACCCAACTACTTGGAAAGCCTCAGGCCACGTTGATGCTTTCAACGATCCTTTAATTGACAACAAAGACTCTAAAAAGCGTTATAGAGCTGATGTTTTAGTTGAAGATTACAGAGAAAAAATCAACGAAAAAATTCAAAAAGATATAACCAAAGCAAAAAAGCGTTTTGGTGATGCTTTTAATGAAGATGAATTTAGAAGTACAAATCCTAACGTTTTAAGACGTCAAAAACAAATTGACGAGATAACTGTTGAACTAACAAGAGTTCAAGAAGAAAACGATTTAGAAGGGTTTAGAAATTTAATTATAGACTTAGGTATAACATGTCCTGTTTCTGGTTCTAAAAACTGGACAGAAGTTAAGCAGTTTAACCTAATGTTTGGAACGCAACTTGGAGCTTCTGCTGACAGTTCAACAGAAGTATATTTACGACCTGAAACAGCACAAGGTATTTTTGTAAACTTCTTAAACGTACAAAAAACTGGACGTATGAAAATTCCTTTTGGAATTGCACAAACTGGTAAAGCTTTTCGTAACGAAATAGTTGCGCGTCAATTTATATTTAGACAACGAGAGTTTGAGCAAATGGAAATGCAATTTTTTGTAAAACCAGGAACTCAAAAAGAATGGTATGAGAAGTGGAAAGAAACTCGCTTAAAGTGGCATATGTCGTTAGGAATGGGAGAAGAAAACTACCGTTTCCACGATCATGATAAATTAGCTCATTACGCTGATGCTGCTGCTGATATTGAATTTAATTTTCCTTTTGGATTCAAAGAATTAGAAGGAATTCATTCTCGTACTGATTTTGACTTAAGTCAGCATGAAAAATTCTCTGGAAAAAAACTACAGTACTTCGATCACGAAGACAATACTAGTTATGTTCCTTACGTAATTGAAACTTCAATTGGTTTAGACAGAATGTTCTTAGCGGTTTTCTCTAACTCTTTACAAGAAGAAGAGCTAGAGAATGGTTCAACAAGAACAGTTTTAAAATTACCTGCAGTTTTAGCACCTACCAAAGCAGCTATTTTACCGTTGGTTAAAAAAGACGGTTTACCAGAAATTGCTCGTAAAATTGTTGACGATTTAAAATGGGATTTCAATGTTGTTTATGATGAAAAAGATGCTGTTGGAAGAAGATATCGTCGTCAAGATGCTGTTGGTACACCTTTCTGTATTACAGTAGACCATGATACTTTAGAAGACAATACTGTTACCATTCGTCATAGAGACACTATGGAACAAAAACGTGTTAAAATAGAAGAATTAAGCAACATTATTAAACAAGAGGTAGATGTACGTTCTTGGTTACAAAAAATGGAAGCATAAATCTTAAAACGACAAAATAAAGCAAGAATCCTAAACGTAACTGTTTAGGATTTTTATTTTTGCAATGGTAAATAACTTTACATACAAATCTTAATATCAAGTAAGAGTTTTAACTAACCGATAAAATAGAAAACAGATGAAAACTGTACTTAAAATATTATTCATCATCTTTTTACTTTGGATGATAGCAGGAGCTTATCTTTTAAACACAGAGCACCCTAAATCACAAGTAGTAATGGGCCTAGGTGTTTTATACATGTCATTTATATTAATGCCTTTATTTATTTACTATAGATATAAAGATGGTAAGTATAAAAAGTATGTTATAAACTCTGATAAAGACAAAAAAAAAGCTGAAGATTAATCTTCAGCTTTTTTTATTTTATATTTTGCTCACTATTGTAAAGTAGGTGAGTAATTTGTTGGGTAATCATCTGGTTTAGCTAAACCGTCTTTACCAACAGTAAAGTTAGATCCATATGTAGCGTCAATAGCAGCTAACATTTTATTAGCCATTAAAGCATACCCTCTACCAGTTAAATGAACTCCGTCTAAACCAACTAAACCTCCAGTTACTAAACTAGTATTCATATTATAATTTCCAAACTCTAACCCAACTGTAGAAGCTTCTTGTAAAATAGCTTTAAAGTCGACAAAAGCATATCCGTTTGCATCTGCCATTGTTTTAAGGCTTGTGTTATAAGCATCCGTTGCTACTTTTATTTCTGCTTGTTCACTAGGAACCAAAACCCATTTGTCTTCTAAAGGTAAAGACACTCCTTCTACAGAAAACATTCCTGCTAACTGTTCTGGTAAACCTTGCATCATTAAAAACTGAACAGAACTCTTATTTATCTCTCCTATCACATTCATACTAGGTAGTACTAATAAATCATCAGCAGTCGCTTGTCTTGCTTGACCATAATAAGTACCTAATAAACCTGCTACTTTTTGCAATGTGGTTGCATCAGTAGGTAACCCAAAGCTTGCCACAAAAGGAGGAAACGTAGGGCTTGCCAATAGAGCCCCAACAATTTGAGCAGTTTTATCCTCTAACGATTCATCTTTAATCACAACAGCACTTGCAGCATCTGTAGCAAACACAATTGATCTTTCTGGAACACCAATAGCTTCAAAAACTCCATTTATAGCTCCAAAAACATTATTTAATGTCGGTATTTGTGCCCCAAAATCAGGGTTACTAGGATCTAATGGTGCGTATGGTACAGTTGTAAAGTGAGGTAAACTTGTAATATATGGTAAGTTTGCCACTACACCTTTTGCTCCTGTTGATTTTAAGGCTGCTTCAACCGTAGCTAAAGCAAAATCAAAAGTTGCTGTAGATGTAATTGGACTAGAATCGTCTCCTCCAGAGATAGCATAACCTAATACATCATTTCCTCCAAACTCAGACAAGGTAAAAAATGTTGGACTTTGACTAACTGCCAATTCAATAATAGAAGCATCTGTACTTCCAGCTACTCTTATAGCATAAGGATTTGCAGCTGCTGGGAAATTAGCTAAATTACCATATCCTGGTGCAATAAAATGCGTACTCTTTGCTCCTGGTACCCCTACATTATTAAATGGTCCTACTGGATTATTCAATGCAAAATCTGTAGTAGACATCGCCATTGGATTAACATTACTTAAAGAAGTAGGGCCTTCGCCATTAAAAGTTAATCTTACATCAAATAACCTTTCTCCTGTTACTGGATGTAGTACAGGATTCCCTGCTAAGATTAAACCTCCATAATTATCATTCATTAAAGGCTGTGTAAAATCTCCTCCGCCTACCATCTCAAATTTTTTAGCTAAAGTATTTGGAAAAGAGTTTTGTTGACCTGCTTTAAACAAAGCATTATCTGTAAAACCAGCTGTAAAAGAAGCTCCAATAGCAACATATTTTGAAAAGTCTGCACTACCTGCTTGTAATGCTACAGTACTCTCTGCTTCACCTTTAATTTCAGGTAATGTATTATCTACATCACAGGCAGCAAAACCTAAAAATAATGCAGACAAAAAAGTATATTTAATTGTATTTTTCATTGTTTCTTTTTTTAGTTGTTGATAGTCCAAGAAATGTAGTACTGAGAACCTACCGCTCCCACTCCAGGTGCACTTAAGTACTCTTCTCCTGTTAAATTAGACCCTCCTACTTTAAACACTGACTTAATTGAAGGAACAGAATAATTAATTTGAGCATCAAGAACTGTTCTTTCTTCCACTGTTCCTTCTAAGAAGGTAGACTGCCAGTAGAACTCATTTTGCCAACGAGCACTTACATTAAACCCAAAGTTTTCAAATAAATTCGTATGTCCAAATTGCATTTTTACTTTGTGCTCTGGTGTATTAAATCCAGCTTCAAAATCAGGGTCAGCAGCTTGATCAAAATCGAACTTAGACCATGTATAGTTTAATCCAACATCAAACCCGTTAAATACCTTAGTGTTTAATCCTAAACCAACTCCATAAGAATCTACATCAACTGTTGAGTTAGTTTTTACACTAAATGTTCTAACTAAATCTCTATTCGTTAAGTTACCCACGGTTACTGGTATATTTGGATCTACCAATACAACTACATCTTTATTAGAAATAAAGTCAGAATACATATTATAGTATGTACTAAAATCAATAGACAACTTATTCTCCCCTAAAGGAACTGCTGCACGATAACCAACTTCAAAAGATTTTACTTTTTCTGGCTCTACTAAAGCTGTTTTAACTAGTGTAGGTTCTGGAACACTTGGATCATTTAGTGCCTCTGCTTTTTTATTAATAGATGCAGCTGAATACCCTCTATTAATTACATCTTGACCTGTTAGTGTAAATGTTCCTGTTGTTGTTACTGCTGGTGCAGAAAAACGTCCAATATTGTCTGGAGCTGTTCCTAAGATAAACCCTGCCCCTGTTGCTAAACCGATATACTGATCTTGCGTTGTTGGGTTACGGAAACCTGTTTGAAAAGATGCTCTAAAGTTATGATTTTTGTTTTCTCCAGCCGCATACGCTAATGAAACTCTTGGTGTAACGTTTCCATCAAAATTATCTGACTTATCATAACGAATAGACCCTGTAAATTTTAAACGATCATCCATCATTTTTTTCTGAATTTGAGTATATAACCCATATTCTCCATATTTAATTGGACCATCACTATCAGTATAAATAGTTCCATAAGAGTTTAATCTATATTGTCTATATGAACCTCCTACTTGAACCTCTGCCCAATCGATATAATCACGTAAGTTTAAGTTACCATCTGCATGATAATAGCTTGTATTATCTCTAAACTTTGACCCAGTTAGTAAATCTGGATCAGCAGTTACTTCATTAAATAATCTTGTAAACTCAGCCGATCCTGGTTCTGGTCTATTTCTATCAGCAAAGGCTCTTGCATCTGCATGATTACTCGCTTGTAAACCTGGCACAGCAATTGCTCCATAATAAAGTCCTGCATATTCTTTATACCAATTTTCATTAGAGCTCCACTTACTATTAATATTAATTGCAGCAAAACGAGTATCATACGAATCTCCTGCATCTTCTCCTGCATAGTATCCTCTAACAAAGAAGTTCTTACCTCTTACTTCTAATTTATGTTGCTCCATAAAGAAGTTAGCTAAGTTGTAACGGTTTTGTCCTTGATAAATAGTATTACCTCTACCGTATTTAGAATTCCAAATAATTTCAACACGATCATTTCCTAGCGGACGGTAATGAATAGCTCCATTGAATTTTACACTTTTAGCTTCATTAGACATTAAGTCTACTTCTCTATATCCTGTTCTACTAACCTTTCCAATAGCTCCTCCTAAATCAACAGATACCTCATCTCCATACACATTTGCCCCATCGTAGTTAGGGTCATCATTATGATTCATTCCAGGAATATATGTACCTCCAATACCTGTTGTATTTCTATAATCAGTTGCATGCCATTCTTCTCCTTTTAAATAAGAAAAGCTAGCTTTAACTGCAAAGTAATCATCAAAAGCATGTGCCATTTTAATTGTAGCGTCATAATAACCATTATCTCCTGCTGCTTCTTGACTTGTTAAACCAGTTTTTAAACCAACACTAATACCTTGTTCATTAAATGGGTTCTCACTACGCATTAACATAATACCATTAAATGCATTAGCTCCATATAAAGCCGAAGCTGCTCCTGGTAAAATTTCAACACTTTTTACATCTACTTCAGAAATTCCTAATAAGTTTCCAATAGCAAAGTTTAATGCTGGAGAAGCATTATCCATACCGTCAACTAACTGTACAAAACGCTCATTACCAAACGTAGCAAAACCACGTGTGTTTACTGTTTTAAATGTTAAACCTCCTGAGTTGATATCAACTCCTTTTAAATTTTCTAATCCATCGTAATATGAAGCAGAAGCTGTATTCTTAATCGCT
>JAUHZI010000179.1 GCA_030426105.1 Bacteroidia bacterium
GACTGATTCTAATGATTCAGCCATGAGCTTAAACCCACTTGTGCGAAAGTAGCCGACGAGAACATCAAAATACTTTTTATCAAAAAACTAAGGGACGAAAAAAAGTATGCTTCTATTGACGATTTAAAATTGCAGCTTGTGAAAGATGAAGCTGCTACTAAGGCTATTTTACACTTATGAGATTTTTAGCTCTACTCTTTTTAATTCTGTTGGTTAACCAACCTCTAATCAGTCAAGTTATACCTGATAACTTAGATACTTGCTATCAGTATTATTCTCTTGAAGAAGCTTTGAAACAACCTGAAGATGTAAGAGTATTGATTCTGAAAAAGCAAAAACTCAATAAAATACCTCAAAGTTTCACCCAATTTAAAAACTTAGTTTATTTAGATTTATCTAAAAACAAAATAGCTGATATCCCTACATTTATTGGGCAGCTAGAACAGCTAGAGGTTTTAGTATTAAACAAAAACAACATCAGTAAAATCCCTAATGAATTTGCTAATTTGATTCACTTAAAAAAGCTATACCTTAGCAAAAACAACATCAATTACTTCCCATTAGCAATACTTGAGTTAAAACAACTGGAAAAGTTAATCCTCAACCAAAATACGATATCAACAATTCCATACGCAATACAAAACCTGTCCAACTTAAAATACCTTGACTTATGGGAAAATGATATCTCATCACTTCCTCAAAGCATACAAAACCTTAAACAGCTGGAAGAACTTGATTTACGCATTACCCCGATTAGTCCAACCAACAAGGAAAAGATCAAAAAACTACTTCCCAATACTACAATTCATTTCTCCAGTTCTTGTAACTGTGGATATTAACATTCGCCAATTGATAACATCATTAAAATTGGCACTAAATATGTGTTGCAATTAGTAACTTTATAACTTACTCTTAGTGTTTTATTACAACAGTTTACTCATTCAAAATGACAAAATTTTTCAATATACTCATCCTTAGTTGCCTTATACTTTTTACAAGTAGTAGTCCTATTAAAAAAGTTAATAGCATGATAAAAACACCACCTTTTTTCCAAGGGGGGAAAGCTAAGGTATGGGTTGACAGTGTCTTCAATACACTTTCTGAAGAGGAACGAATCGCACAACTATTCATGGTTGCTGCATATTCGAATAAAGACCAAGCTCACATAGAATCTATCGACAATTTGATTCAAACCCATAAAATTGGGGGACTCATCTTCTTTCAAGGAGGACCTGAACGGCAAGCTATTCTATCAAACAGATACCAGAAAGAGAGTAAAGTTCCACTTTTAATTTCAATTGATGGAGAATGGGGTTTAGCGATGCGACTAGATAGTACGATGAAATTTCCTAAACAAATGACTTTAGGGGCCATTCAAGATTCTTCTGAACAACTTATTTACCAAATGGGGGAACAAATAGCGAAACAATGTAAAGCCCTTGGTATTCATGTCAACTTAGCTCCTGTTGCAGATGTCAATAATAATCCAAAAAACCCAATCATTAGTTACCGTTCCTTCGGAGAAGACAAGTATACTGTAGCAAGAAAGTCATTAGCATACATGAAAGGGATGCAAGACTTTGGTGTTATGGCTAACGCTAAACACTTCCCTGGTCATGGTGATACTGACAGTGACTCACACAAAACACTTCCTATAATTAACCATTCAAAGGACAGACTTGACTCTCTTGAACTGTATCCATTTAAACATCTTATAGATAATGGACTTGGAAGCATGATGGTAGCACATTTATACATGCCTAAAATCGACCCTACTCCCAATAAAGCTTCAACATTGTCACCAAAAATTGTAAATGGATTACTCAAAGATGAATTAGGCTTTGAAGGTCTTGTTTTTACAGATGCTTTGAATATGAAAGGAGTAAGTAGTTATTATGAACCTGGGAAAGTCGATGTTGCTGCATTATTGGCTGGTAATGATGTTTTACTATTTTCTGAAGACGTCCCTAAGGCAATAGTTGAAATCAAAAAAGCGATCGCTAATCAAGAAATAACACAAAATGAAATTGATAATAGATGTAAGAAAATTCTTTTCGCTAAATATTGGGCAGGATTACATCAGCTACCTGTAATAAATACTCAAAATTTAAATCAGAAGCTCCACACCAAAGAAGCACAAGAAGTTAACACAAAGTTATTTGAAAAAGCAATAACACTCCTTCAAAACCAAGATAATATTATCCCGCTAAAACGACTTGATACTTTGAAAATAGCATCAATTAGTTTTGGGGCTAAAAACGCCAATGAATTCAATCAATCTATTGACCGTTACGCAAACTTTGACAGTTATTCGTTCCCTATTAAAGTTCCTAAATCTGACATTCCAAAAGTCTACGAAAAGACAAAGAACTACAACCTATTAATTGTTACCATTCATGATATGAATCAAAGGCCATATCAAAATTTTGGAATTACACGTTCTTTAAATAAAATCATAGACAGCTTAGCTAGCAATCAGAAAGTAATCCTCAATATTTTAGGAAATCCATACGCTCTAAAAAAGTTTACAGCTTCTAAAAAAGCTGCAGCTGTAGTTATGAGTTACGAGGAACATCCTATTGCTAAAGACCTTAGTGGACAATTAATTTTTGGAGGCATCCCTGCTTTGGGAAAACTTCCGATTACGGCTAGTGAGGATTATCCTATTAACAGTGGAATTATATTAAAAAAGAGAACTCGATTTAACTATACAACACCTACAGCTTTAGGTATGGATGAAACAATATTGCACCGCATTGATACTATCATTGAAAGTTGCATTAACGACTCTGTTTTTCCAGGTTGCCAAATTTTTGCGGCTAAAGATGGTCAAGTCTTTTTTCAAAAATCATATGGATACCACACCTATAATGAAAAAATTGCAGTAACCAATTCCGACATTTATGATTTAGCTTCTATTACTAAAATAGCAAGTTCTACAGCATCATTAATGAAATTAGAATCTGAACAAAAAATAAATGTTGACTCTACCCTACACACTTATTTAAGCGACATGGTAGATACGACTGCATATAAAAACACTAAACTAGTAGAAATGCTTACGCATCAAGCTGGGTTTACGCCTTGGATTCCATTTTATATTAAAACGACTAAATACAAAAAACCTTTACCTGAACTCTATAACAAATCCAAAACAGCAAAATATTCTGAAAGAGTTGCTGAAAACTTATATGCAGTCCCAAGCCTAAGGGATACTATTTTTAAACGTATTTTAAATAAAGAAATTTCGGCAAGAAAAAAGTATAAATACAGTGATATTGGTTATTACTTTATCAATGAAATTATTGCTCGTCAAACATCAATGCGACAAGACCAATATGTAAACACATCTTTTTACCAACCTCTTGGATTAGGCAATATTGGCTATAAACCTCGAGATAAGTGGGAACTTAACCGAATTGTACCTACTGAAAAAGACAATTACTTCAGGCATCAGTTAGTTCATGGAGATGTTCATGACCAAGGTGCCGCGATGTTGGATGGTGTTTGTGGTCATGCTGGACTCTTTGCCAACTCTAATGATTTAGCAGTAATGATGCAGTTATTTATGCAGTATGGGACCTATGGTGGGGAAAGATATTTTAATCAAGCTGTGGTCAAAAAATATACATCATCACCTTATTTTATTTCAAACAAAAACAGAAGAGGTATTGGATTTGACAAACCAGTAAGAGGAGGAGGTAGCGGACCTACTTGCAGTAAATGTACTTCAAACAAAAGCTTTGGTCACTCAGGGTTTACGGGCACTGTTACTTGGGCAGACCCTGAAAACGGATTAGTCTATGTGTTTTTATCAAATAGAGTTTATCCTGATGCTTCAAATAGAAAAATCATTAAAACAAGTGTACGAACTCGGGTACAACAACTATTATATGATGCTGTAAACTCAATAAAAGAATAAAGAATTATTGCTTTTTCTTTTTATTTTTTCTAGCTTTAATAATTATTATTACTGTTATAAATATTGGCATAACAATTAGAAAACCTAGGGTAAATAATGAGGTAGTTTTAACAGCTGATGATAATAAAAAAGTCATATCAAATGTATTTTTGTTTAACGTCATAAAATTATCAATTTATCAAAACAAGATTCCAAAGGTTAATCACCTAAAAACCTGATAAGAATCATAAACTTAACAACCACTATGAAAACGATAACCTCACTTACAATAGCATTACTTTTACTACCATTATTATTTTTCTCTCAAGAAGATATGAGCGCTGTTGGTAACGCACATAAAACTGAAGTTTTTTTAGAACAAAACCTTATTGATTTCAATGCTAAATACCATTCAGCTTTTATCTCAGGATACCAGGACTTTAAAAATATTACTGGTACTCTTAAAGACCAAAA
This sequence comes from Bacteroidia bacterium, assembly GCA_030426105.1. Lineage (GTDB taxonomy): Bacteria > Bacteroidota > Bacteroidia > Flavobacteriales_D > Parvicellaceae > S010-51. The sequence goes on from JAUHZI010000179.1 coordinate 4,376, forward strand.
TACACCTAATCATTTTACTTCATCAATTGATTTTGAGCATGGTTTAAATGAAAGTATTCACCTTAACAAAAGCGACTATGCTGACTACAAACTTTTTATGGTTGACTTTGAATGTGAGAAAGATGAAACAATAGGACAGGCTCTTTACAATGCTATTATTGAGCGTATTTTAACAGTTTCTCCTAAAGGATTTGTACAGTCTTCTAAAACAGTAGATAATAAAGCAATCACAACAATACAATTTGATCCCAAAGAAGCTGATAAGGCTGCGCATCAACCAACAACGAAAGTAGTTTTCGATTACACAAACTTAACAATACAAGTCATTATTTCTACTCCTAAAATAAAATGAACCCTTTTGAAAAAGAGTTACTTGCTAACGTTAGGATAGAAATCAAAGATATTTTTGAGCATGAAGGCTCTGGTCATGATTGGTGGCATATTCATAGGGTTACCGAAACTGCCAAAACAATTGCTAAGGCAGAAAAAGCAAATATATTTATTGTAGAGCTAGCTGCTCTGTTACATGATTTAGGTGACCACAAACTATTTAAGGGAGATAATGCCCAAGAAGAACTAATTACCCAACTTCTAAAAAAACATCAATGCTCTTCAGAACTTATAAAAACCATTTTATCTATAGTCAAATCAGTTTCCTACAAAGGAGCTCATGTCAAAACTATACCATTGACATTAGAAGGTAAAATAGTTCAAGATGCCGACAGACTAGATGCTATTGGAGCCATTGGAATTGCTAGAGCATTTGCATACGGAGGCCATCACAATAGACTGATGTACCATCCAGATCAAACTCCCGAATTACACGATAATTTTGAAAGTTATAAAAATAGTCAAGGGCATACTATTAACCATTTCTATGAAAAGCTACTATTATTAAAAGATAGAATGCAAACACATACAGGAAAAGAATTAGCAAAAAAAAGGCACCAATATATGGACTCCTTTTTAGAGCAGTTCTATCTTGAATGGGATGGAAAATTATAGTTAGCTATAATACTATATTAATCCAAAAAACTAGTCAATGGACTACTTGCTTTAGCGACTATATTTTGAGCTCCTAATTTAGCTTCATAGGCCATTCTACCTGCTTCTACAGCAATTTTGAAAGCCTCTGCCATTTGCACAGGATTATCAGAAACGGCAATAGCTGTATTTACTAAAACTGCATCTGCACCTATTTCCATTGCATAAGCAGCATGAGAAGGAGCTCCAATTCCAGCGTCAACAACTACTGGTACTGTTGCTTGATCTATAATAATTTTTAAAAAATCTGATGTCAATAGACCTTTATTACTACCTATAGGAGAGCCCAAAGGCATTACAGCTGCTGTACCGACTTCTTCTAAACGTTTACACAATACTGGATCAGCATGAATATAAGGCATAACAATAAAACCTTTCTTCACCAGCTCTTCTGTTGCTTTTAATGTTTCTACAGGATCGGGCATTAAATACTTAGGATCTG
>JAUHZI010000025.1 GCA_030426105.1 Bacteroidia bacterium
CTCTTTTTGTGCTTTTATTTTAGGATCTACTAAGAATTCGTCAAAGGTTGTTACTTTATCAATACATCCATTAGGAGTTAATTCCACAATTCTATTAGCAACTGTTTGTGTAAACTCGTGATCATGAGAAGTAAAGATAACTGTCCCTGGGAAATTAATTAATGCGTTATTAAAAGCAGTAATAGATTCTAGGTCTAAGTGGTTAGTAGGTTCGTCTAATATTAAAAGATTAGCGCCTTTTAACATCATTCTTGAAGTCATACATCTCACTTTTTCTCCTCCAGATAAAACATTACTTTGTTTTAGTGTTTCTTCACCCGAAAATAACATTTTACCTAAGAATCCTCGGATATAAACTTCATCCTTCTCTTCAGAAAATTGTCTTAACCAATCTACTAGAGAATAATCATTTTGGAAATACTTTTCATTTTCGTTTGGCAAGTATGCTGTTGTAATAGTTTGTCCAAAATGGAAATCACCACTATCAGGCTGAAGTTCACCCATTAAGATTTCGAATAGTGCAGTAGTTGCCATTCCATTATCACTAATTACAGCGATTTTATCACCTTTAGTAACATTGATTTCAAAGTCTTTAAATAAGTATTCTCCTTCTAGCTTTTTACTCAAGTTGTTAGCATGTAAGATTTGATCTCCTGCTTCTCTTTCCTGATTAAAGATGATGGCTGGATATTTACGTGATGAAGCTTGAATTTCATCAACATTGATTTTCTCTAATAACTTCTTACGGCTGCTGGCTTGCTTAGATTTGGAAGCATTGGCACTAAATCGAGCAATAAAGTCTTGTAGTTCTTTCTTCTTATCCTCAGCTTTTTTATTAGCCATTTGCCTTTGTTTTAAAGCCAATTGACTACTCTGATACCAGAATGTATAGTTCCCAGTATAAATTTTAATTTTTCCAAAATCAATATCAGCAATGTTTGTACAAACTGTATCTAAAAAGTGACGATCGTGAGATACTACGATTACTGTGTTTTTAAAATCCAATAAGAAATCTTCTAGCCAAGAAATGGTATTCATATCCAAATCATTGGTAGGCTCATCTAAAATTAATAAATCAGGATTCCCAAAAAGTGCTTGTGCTAATAAAACACGAACCTTTTCATTACCATTTAGTTCTTTTAATAGTTTATCGTGATTTTCTTCTTTAATACCTAAACCACTTAAGAGGTTAGCGGCATCAGATTCAGCATTCCAACCATCCATTTCAGCAAACTCAGCCTCTAATTCAGATGCTTTGATACCATCTTCTTCAGAGAAATCTTCTTTCATATAGATTGCATCTTTCTCTTTCATAATGGTCCATAATTCTTTATAGCCCATTAATACAGTATTCAATACCGTTTCCTCGTCAAATTCAAAATGGTTCTGACGTAATACAGCCATTCTTTTTCCTTCTTCTAGCTTAACCTTTCCAGAGTTAGGGTCGATATCCCCTGCTAGAATCTTTAAAAAAGTAGATTTCCCAGCACCATTAGCTCCAATTACTCCATAGCAATTACCCTCTGTAAATTTAATATTTACTTCATCAAAAAGAACGCGTTTACCGTATTGTAACGATACATTATTAACTGATATCATATTCGTGTTTAAATTTAAGGTCGCAAAGGTATTAAAATCCTTTGGGATGCTCAAAATAAATGAACTGAGATTTGAAGCGAAAAATTAGCATTTTGATTAAAATGCTGACTAAAGAAAGAGAAGTCCACTTTATATAGTTGTTCAATTAAATACTTCAATGTTTAATTTGTTATGTAGAAACAACTAATACCTACTTTTTTTCATCACGATTATTAACCAACTATAACCACCGTAAATATATATACTAGAAATGAACTAAAAAGATAAAATTGAGACTCCTCTTTCATATTGAAATCAGTTAATAAGCTGTCTATAGATTAGTTTTTATTGGTTTGTTAACTCAATAAGTGTATCATCTGCATTCGCAAACCTTGCTTTAGGTTGTACCTCTTCATCATAGTATAGATTAAACTCCATTCTGTTGAGATAAACTTCAGCTTTAGACAAAAGTTCAACATCACATATCAGATTGGTATTCTTATCTTCCATATCTATCAATAAAGATGGTGTCTTAGCTGAAAAATAAAGAATAACATCTGCACTGAGCTCATCTTCTATAGCCGATTTCCCTCGAGTAGAAAATGTTTTGTCGTTTAAATTGGTAATGCAATTGCCAGTTTTCTTGAAAAATTTTGAATTACCAAAAGCTTTGGCAAATTCATTTTTCCCACAGTCGTTAAAAATGGTGATGGTTGTAAAGTCTTCCAATTGATAATTATAAATCATGGATAATTGACCTTCATCAGTTGATACATATATTATATCTCGAATACTATCGAGCGATTGAATATGCACATGTTTTTCGGAGTATTTGTTTACGACGTATTGTATGTTCCGAGCTTTAAAAAAACAAAAATCAAAAAGATTTTCATTTTTTTGAGCAAAGTTGATACTTATCAGTCCCATAAACAAAAACAAAAGGGGTAGTCTTGTTTTCATTTTGTTACGTTTTAATGTTAATATAAATGTAGGAAATAATTCGACGAAATAACGATTTTAAACATTGTTTTGTTTAAATGTGTAGTATTAATGGATAGAAATAGAAAAAGTTTATTTGAATGTAATGAGTTGTTTATTTTTTCAAATCATCCAAAGCAAGCTCAATATCTTTGAAGGTAAATTCATATCCTTTTTGAATAAGAATTTCTGGATGTACCCAACGACTTTTTAGAACTAGTTCAGGTTCAGTCTGTATTATAAATGCACCTATTTTAAGAAGCCATTCAGGTTGTGGTAATCCACATTTATGTCCTAATGAACTTCTTAATGAATGCATAAATTCGCCGTTGTTTATGTTAGAAGGAGCAGTGGTATTAATACTTCCAGATAATTGCTTGTTTTTAATCACAAAATCAACAATATTGATAAAGTCTTGAATATGTAGCCAAGCAAATTTTTGTTTCCCATTACCTTGCTTTCCTCCTAAACCAAATTTTACGAGTTTGGATAATACTGGATAAACGCCGCCATTGTTTCCTAGAACCAAAGATGTCCGTAATGCCACCTTTCTCGTTTGAGGTGTATGGTGACTATAAAACTCCTTTTCCCAGTTTTTAGCTACATTCATAGAGAAATCATCGCCAATTTCACCATTTTCTTCAGTCATCACCTTATCTTCTGAGTGACGATAGATAGTTGCAGTACTAGCATTAACCCATAATTTAGGAGGGGTATCACTTTCTGAAATTAACCTTCCGATTAATCGCGTGGAGTTGATTCTAGAATCCATGATTAAAGCTTTATTGTAATCTGTATATCTGCAATCAACCGATTTACCAGTAAGATTGATAACAATAGTCGCCTTATGAATCCATTTTGACCAGTTACCAGTTATCTTACCATCCCATTGTTCGAATATTACTCCAGTATTAGAGGTTGTCATTTGCCTTGATAAAATAACAACTTGATATCCTATGCTTTGAAAATATTGGGCCAAGTTTTTTCCTAGAAAACCTGTGCCTCCTGCTATTACCATTGTTTTCATATGCTTATTGTTTTATTTTAGTAACTTGTTCAACACTGATTTCTGAACCCTCTGCCAAAATAATTGAGTGAGGTTGCTGCTGGTTTAAGAAGTTAAATTTTGCTCCATAAGTAGCACCAAAATCGATATTAATCTTGGCAGATTGAATAGGGTAGATATCCCATTTAGGGTGTTTTACTTCATAAGCTATGGTGGCGTCCTTTTTTTGATTATAGCCCCAATAATGTTCTGTGATAAATTCTTCCAAAGAACTTTTTTCACAGCGTTGAAGTATATTTTTAGCAATAACACTAAATGACTGCATCTTACCTTTACTTTTCCATTGGTAACCAACTTCTATATTTGTAGCATCCTCATTTATAGCGTGATGCATTGAGGTAGACTCATAGTTTTCGTTATAAATGGCATTTGCAATAAATTTGATTAACGGTTTAGGAACAATTTCCTTAATAAAAACAACACCTCTTTTAATTTCACCTTGAACCTTGTGTTTAACATAAAATCGTAGATTGACTTCTTCAAAATTGATATGGAAAGGAACTTTGATACCTTTTACTTTTGTTTCTTTAAAAAGAAAGCCAACTAAGGAAAGATAACATTTACCCTTCCATAAATCAAGTTGTGTATGTTGAGGAACTAATGGTTGAAGTAGGAGAGGAGATACTTCATAGTTCACTAAAATTAATTTTCTCCATTCTGCTTTTAAAAATGACATAATAGTAAATTTTAGATGATTATATTTTCCTCATTGAAGTTTGCTCCAAAGTTAGGAGTACTTTGTGCTCTGTTCTTTTTAGCTGCTTTCTTACCTCTAAAGAATAAGTAAAGGTTAAAAAACAGCATAGCTCCTAAGTAAATTGAAAACCCTCCTATTTTTTGACTCAATACTTCTATGACTTCTTGATAGGTTACTACACCGTAGAAATTGACCTCTAAAATACTCAATGCAAAGCCAATGTTAAAAAGATAAAATCCAACTTCAAACAAGCGATTAGTTGCTAGGGCAATATCTTCTCTTCCGTGAAAGATATCAAGCATGTAGACTTTTCCATTTTTAAATAAGATGTGTGCTACGTATAGTGTTAAAGTTATTGATACTGTTAAGTAAACGAGGTAAGTGGTAATGATGTGATAATTTTCCATGATATTTATTTTTTTATGGTTAATGATTTCTGATTTCTACTGTAAAGGTTTAGTCCTATGATGTTGATATAGTGCATTATAGCAAGGAGTAATAATAAGTTTCCTAATTTTTGACCAGTTACTCTGAATAAATCTGATAGGGTATAAATAACCTCCCAATTGGTAATTTCCAATGCTGCTTTCCCTAGGTTTACTAGATAGTAACCAATCAATAATAACTTATTGATCGAATGAACATAAGCAGTTTGATGTCGAAAAATCTCGAGTAAATAGACTTCACCGTTTTTGTATAGTACCCAACCAATTTTGATGGTTATAAAAAAGCTACTAGATAGAAATATGATATAACTGATTATTTGGTAATTCATGACTTGCTAATGGCTTTTAAAATGGAGATAATAATGGCATTAATGATGAAAAGAGCTAGTCCAATAAAGATCGAAAAAATGGAGCCTATAAAAACGACCATCAACCAACCATAGAATTCTTCCATATCCCAAAATAGTATTGAAATAGCCAGCATACCACCAACAAAACTTCCAATTGTTGTAAGGATGCTTTCGGTAAATATATCTGAAGGGGGATAGGAGTTATTCTTAGCATAATATTTGGTAATAAAGAAGATAGAAAGGTAAACACCAATTATAAAAATAGAAAAGAAGGAGTCTAAGTTTCTATATAAGAACGGGAGCATTATTCCACTCGATAAGCCGTATGCCGTTATTCTTGTTATATATAATTTCTTTTTCATTTGTTTGTAGTTTTTAAACTTTCAGAAAAAAATGAAAGTTTGATTCAAAAAAAAATACTTATCCAAAGAGTTTCATAATGGTTTTCATAAACCAACTCTTTTCTGAGGTGCTAACTCTTGTCAAAGTTTTATCTGCTTTAATGGCCATGTCATTAATGTCATTGATTTGTTTTATAAAATGCGCTAGCTCTTCAGGTTTGTTTTCACTTTTAATTTCAGTAGATTGTAATTGACTTAATATTTGAAGCATTGGCAATAATTCCTTTTGTTGACGCATTTTTATAATACGTTTAGCAATAGTCCAAATATCTTTTTCTCCAATAAAAAACTCTCTACGTTCTCCAACTTTAAACTCTTTGTAAAGCAATCCCCAATCAATTAAGGTTCTGATATTAGTGTTTGCATTTCCTCTAGAGATTTGAAGAGCTTCCATAACTTCTTCGGTACTCATCGATTCAGGAGTGATTAGGAACAAGGCATGTATTTGTGCCATCGTTCTATTGATTCCCCACTGAGAACCAAAACTTCCCCATGATTGAATGAATTTATGTTGTGCTTCTTCTAATTGCATAGTGTAAATGTAATAAAAGTTTTTAAACTTTCAATAAAAAATGAAAGTTTGTTTTGAAAATTTACATATCTTGTTTTCCAAAGCTTTATTTTATGCAAAAAATCACCCTTAAATTTTTGTTGACCAATATCTTGACAGCTGTGTTTTTAATTATCAATGCTCAGGATTGGGTTATTAAATACGATGAGGTGATGCATCAAAGGAATGTTGGGTTAGGAATAGGGATATTAGCCTTCTTTATATTGGGGTTTTTTATAAGGGGGAAAATGGCTTATATTTCTGCCTATAATGCGAAAGGAAATATATCAAAATTTGAACGTTTTTTTATCGCTATCCTTTTGTTATTTGCTTTAACCGCGACAACAAATTTTATCTTTATTTCTAATAATAATATTTTTGGAGAAATTGAAGCCTATCAGGGGTATAGAATGTATTTAGGGGTAACATTAGGGGTAGTATCGCTTTTCCTTTTACTTTTTGAAGGGCTTGTTTTATTAGATAAAGAAGAGTTTAAAATAAAAGCACCTAGGCATGAAAAAGTATATACTAGATTATACCAATATTACATAGGTATAGGTGTCTCAATTAGCTGGAATATAATGATGGTAGGGAACAGTAAAGGTTTATCATTCGATATGCCTGATTTTTGGACTGAATTGTTTGCTAATGTAGCGCTTGTTGTAATGTTAGTGTTGCCTTTTCAACGCTTTTTTTGGTATGAAATTTTTAGTGGGTCAAAGACATTTAAAGATAATTTAATAGTGTTAGGTTCTCTTTTAGTAGTAATAGCTTCGGCAGTGGTACCGTTATTTTTTGTGTGAAATTATCCCAATTGTATTGAAGAAAGATTAGCATAAACTCCTCCATGTTTAACTAATTCATCATGTGTCCCAGATTCTACTAATTTACCTTTTTCAAGTACGATTATTTTGTCAGCATTTTTAATAGTGGATAAGCGGTGTGCAATTACAAAAGTAGTGCGTCCTTCCATTAAGCGATCTAACGCTTCTTGAACTAATTGTTCCGATTCAGAATCTAAAGAACTTGTAGCCTCATCCAAGATTAAAATCTTTGGGTTTTTAAGAACAGCTCTAGCAATAGCGATACGTTGTTTTTGTCCTCCAGAAAGTTGAATGCCACGATCTCCAACTAAAGTATTAAAACCATCAGGAAATGCATTTATAAAGTCAAAAGCATTAGCAATTTTTGCTGCTTCAAAAATTTGTTTTTCAGTAGCGTCAACATTACCATAAGCTATATTCTCTAGAATGGTGCCAGCAAAAAGAATAACATCTTGAGGAACGATAGCCATATTCGAACGCAAGCTTTGAATATTATACTGGGTTGCATTTATTCCATCAAAAAGAATAGTTCCACTGGTAGGATTATAAAAACGAAGTAGTAAAGAAGATAAAGTAGACTTTCCGGCTCCTGAAGGGCCAACAATAGCAATGCTTTGCCCTGATTGAACATTGAGGTTAAGTTCATTTAAAACTTGAACGTCTGGTCGCGTTTCGTAAAAGAATCCTATGTTTTCAAAAGTTACATTCCCTTTTAAATCTTCAGTTATTCCATTTTCATTTTTAGCTTCCTCATCTTGGTAAATGATATCCATAAGACGTTCTGTAGCTCCTATTGCTTTTTGAATTGCCCCTAATAAAGTCCCTATTCCTCCAAACGAAGCTCCTAAGAAAACTGTAAATAGGATGAAGCGTATAAACTCTTCCATCTCAAGTTCTCCAGTTTGTAACAATAAAACTCCTTGCCAAATAACAATGCTAACAGCTCCAAACATACCTATGATAATAAAACTCGCAAATAAACCTCTCCATATAGCACTCTTTATTGAGAGTGATTTAATTGTTTCATTGTAATTTCCATACCTAACCATTTCATAGGATTCGTTAGCAAAAGCTTTAACATTTTTTATTCCAGATAATACTTCTCCTAAAATAGAGTTCGATTCTGCAGCTGCATCTTGCGCTTTTTTAGATAAACGCTTGATTGCTTTCCCAAAAATAATCGTAAGAATTAATACGATAGGAACAATTGACAACATAATAATAGCTAACCTAGGTGAAGTGTAGGCAATTACAGCAGTTGAAATAATTACAGTTAACCATTGTCTAATGAACTCTGCCAATGTCGTCATTAAAAGCTCTTGTAATAGATTGATGTCAGTAGCGATTCTACTTGATAGTTCTCCAACTTTACTTTTATCAAAGAAAGAAATAGGGGAGTGTATCAATTTTTCAAATGCTCTATTTCTGAGATCTCTAAGGGTTTTTTCTGTAACGATACTAAAGAGGTAAATTCTAAAGAAGCTAAAAAAAGCATTAGCGATAAATACACCAAATAACAGGTACATCACTAAATTTGTATCTTCAAATTCTTTCCAATCAACATTGGTATCGATTTGACTTGGATCTTTTGTCCCAAAAAGTTCTCCAACCAAATATGGAAATCCCATCGAGGTAATACTCGATAGAATCAAAAAAATGATTCCAATAAAGAAAATACCTTTGTATGGTGAAATAAACTTAAAAATACGCATTGCTCTTTTGTAAGCGCCCTTTTCAAGTTTGACTCTTTTTTCATCTTTATTGCTACCAAATCTTGCCATTTATTTTTGTCAATTTGAGGCAAAGATAAAAACAAAAATGGCCTATTTGATATTGTTTTTCAAATAAGCCATTTAAGTAATGTCATAATGAAACTTACCATTTAGGTAAGAAGTAGTTGTATTGCAATGTTATTCCTGCATTTAACCCACTTAAATTAGAAGCATCAGTATTATATAAATTTACTCCATTAGCCAATCCATAGCCGATGTTAGCTCCAATTTTTATATTTTCATTGGCAACGAAAAAGAGTTTTGCTCCAATTTGAGTGTTTAGAAAGTTATCTTCTAAACTTGGTGCTACAAGAAAATCAGCTGAGTGAAAATAATCACTTGTATAGGTGTATTTTACAAAACTTTGGTTAAAATAAGGCATAATACTGAAATGTTCGTGTAATGGAACTTCGTAACCTAGTTCTATCCCAAAAGATCGGTATTTCAAATCGGAATCAATTCCTAAAGCGCCAACTGAATCTGAAAATAAACGGGATGTACTTCCTTTTCCTCCAAAGTAACTTAATCCAATATGGAATTGTTCGGAAAAATGCATTCCTCCACCAATCCCCAGGTTGTATGTTTCGTCAAAAGGAGATAATGAATTAATGTTAATGTTTCCATAGAATCCTTTTCTTACATCGTGATCTTCAACAGAAGATCTGTCGGTATTTTGGGCGAAAGCAAATGTTGTACTAAATGCAACTGCGGCTAATAAAATTATTTTTTTCATGGCGATATGGTATTAAATGTTAAAGAATCGTTGAAGTATCGTAAGGTAGAATCATTAGGTAGGATTCGATCTGGAGTAAAAATATTTTTAAACTGTATTTGATTTCCTTTACTTACAATAGGTATTTCTATTATTTCTTCTTGGTTAAATTGATTAATTAATGTGATTTGAATAAGGTTTGTATCTGGTCTTGTTAATGGAATTCTACTGTAGTTAATTAGGCTTGGTAGAGATTGCCAATTTCTTGTATCTGCTTGTTCTGTTATAAAGCCTAAACCCTCAAGAACCATGCCGAGAGCTTCGGTTGTGGAATCGCTCTTTAAAGCTTGTTGTGCAAGTTTGTTGATGGCTAATTTGGTGAGGTGAGTTCCTAAATCTTTCATAAAGCGATCTTGTAATGCTTTATCTGCAACTTGGTTAATATTTTCTACAGTGGCTAAGCGTTTATGTGTTTCAGTTCCATTGACCTTAATTGTACTATAGTTGGATTGATAAAATGGAGTGGTATGTCTATATTTAGGCATGGCCACTCTAATTGCTGTTAAATTCGAAAAAGAATTATTATTAGGATTTCCTAAGAATGGAATTTCCATTGTCTGCTCATCATCAACAAAGTAAAAACCACCTGCTCCTCCAACTAAACTGAAGATGTAATTTTTCTCAACTTTGAAAGGTGCTTGTCCATTTTCCCAATATAAAATCACCTCACCGTATGGATTACTTCTAGGCGTATATTTAATATTAAATTCTTTTTCATAACGAGTTAGTTCACTATATAAACCACTTAAGCTGGCTGTTTTTAAGAGGTCTAACTTTAACTGTTCAGGAGCAGATTCGCCTAATTTTAGATAATCTTCATTATAAGCTTCATAGGCATTTCTGTATGCTATAAATGCGTTATTGTATTCATGTGATGTCTCGTAAATTTGTCCCATTAATAAATGTCCAAAGGCATCTCTATTATAGCTTTTTGCTCCTTTTTCGCCTAATTCCATTTCTTTAAGGTTCATTCTTCTCGCTTCAACTAATGCGTCTTCAGTCTGGTTTAGATAAGAATAGTTTAAGGCCTTGTAGTAATGGATAAGGATCTTTTCAAAATCTTCAGCTCTGTATTTTTTAGCGTTAGAATTTACGATAACGCTTGCAGCAAAATCTGCCAAAGAGTTTTGGTAATCCATTAGGTCATCGGCATAGTTTAAATGCTTATTACTTTCTTTGTATTGCCCTTGCAAGTGAAATAAACGTCCTAGTTCTAAATGGTACAACAATGTATTTTTTTTTCGCTTCAAAAATTTATTGCCTGCGGTTAAATTTAAGGCTTCCTGATAATCATAATTCTTTATAGCATGTTGTGTGTCCATACTTTTCTCATGATATGTCTTACATGAGAGTAGGAGTATAGGAACCATCAATATGTATAGTAATGCTCTGATCATAAGGAGTGAAAATGCACTATTCCTATGTTTTAAAATAGTAAGTGAATTTTTGATTTATCTTTCCATTCGGTTTGATGATTGTACTTTACAAAAAAGATTTTTAAATCTGCTTGATGTGCATATTCAGTAAAGAAAATCTTTTTGTCTGCTTGATGTGCATACTCAGTAAAAAACCATAACCCTTCATTTCCTTTGACTTGGTGTGCATACTCAACTTTATAGACCAATAAATCTGCTTGATGTGCATAATCTACAACAAATGCTTTAACATCTGCTTGATGACTATATTCTACGGAAAAAATATTTTGTGCACTTATAATATAGCTATTTGTCAATAGGAAAGCTGCTACAGCGAGAAAAGTTTTCATATTATAAAATCTATCTTTTGATGAATTTTTTAATTTTCTCTTCTCCAACCCAAACAATTTCATTAGTCTGAATGTTAGTTAACTCAAGGTTAATTTGATATAGTACAACTCTTTTTTTGTCTATTTGGTCAACAATTGAATTGATATCTCCTTGTAACATAAAGTCTGCTCCTACTTCTAATCCCCATTTTTTCATAGTAGATACAGAAGCGTTGTCTTGTTGATCAGCACGCTCTAACCTTAATTGTTCTCTTTTTTCACCTCCCTGTACAATACGTACTTTTTGATCAAGGATAAGGTTGCGTTCTATATCTTTAATAAAAGTTTCTGCTTCAATGTGTTCGTGTGATTTATTTTTTACAAAGCCAACAATCATCACAGGTTTATTCCCTTCATTAGCTTGTAGGAAATCAGCTAACCATTGTTCAGATGTCATTTGTTTAGTTAGTTTTTCAGAAGTTAATTTAGAATCAGTGTCATTCCACTTTCCACTTAAATCTATTTGTTCGTCGATATCTACACGAGTTACTTTGCGTGAGCAACTAAAGATTGTTGTTCCTAAAACTAAAACTAAAATAACTGCTTTAATGTTGAATAATTTCATGTTGTATATTTTTATAAGATGATTTTTAATTGAATAAATAAAGTAAGGTTCCAAGTATAAGTAAATCATTGCTTATACCGTAATTGTACCCATTACCATAACCATAATATCCATAGTATGGATTATTATAATTGTAGTTCCCATAGTTATTATAATAATAAGGGTTGTACCCTCTTCTATATCGATATCTACGATTTTGATTATTAGCCTCTATTCGCATTTTTTTCAATTCATGCTTTCTAGCTTTTTTTAAATCTTTTCTTTTTTGCTTTTCTTCTGCCCAGTCTACAACTTTATAAACGTCGTGTATTGTTGAGCTCATAAAAAGATGAGAAGAGTCTTTCATAGACATGTATTTGTCCATACTCTTTCTATAATTAGGATTTTGGTCTGGGTCAGTTTGTGAATATGATAAAAGCCCTGCAAATAATGTAATACAAAGTAAAAGTGATCTCATAACTAATTGATTAATAAAGGTAATAAGGTGTGTAGTAAGGATTGAAAAAAGGGTTCATTCTTCTATTTTGAGCTCTTTGTTCAATTCTCATCTTTCTCAACTCATGTTTACGAGCAGCTTTTAATTCTTTTTGTTTAGCTTTCTCTTCTCTCCAATCTTTTACTTCATACGTATCATGAATGGTTACACTTTGTTGATTTACAGAAGTAGCACTTAAAGATTCGTATTTAGTTAAGCTTTTTCTATAATTAGGGTTTTGATCAGAATTATTTTGAGCAAACAAAGTTGATGATGCTCCTAGAACAATTAGTATGGTATAAACAATGCTTTTCATAATGATTATTTTATAATTACTCTATTATAAACAATCACCGTGCCAAAATTAACAAATATTTAAGCTTTGGTTCAAATAAAAAGCCACTTCAATTAGTAGAAGTGGCTTGTTAGTGATTTATAATGGAATGTTTCCATGTTTTTTCTTAGGTAATGTTACTGCTTTCTTTTCTAACATTTTAAATGCTCTAATTAGCTTTTTCCGTGTATCTTCAGGTTTGATAACTTCATCTACATAGCCTCTTGAAGCAGCATTGTATGGATTAGCAAAAAGCTCTGAGTATTCAGCTTCTTTTTCTTTCCATTTTTCTTCTGGATTATCTGCAGATTTTATTTCGTTTTTAAAGATAATTTCAGCAGCTCCTTTTGCTCCCATTACTGCAATTTCAGCTGTTGGCCAAGCATAATTCATATCAGCTCCAATATGTTTTGAATTCATTACATCATATGCACCTCCATATGCTTTACGTGTAATTACTGTAATTCTAGGTACTGTAGCTTCACTAAATGCATATAGTAATTTAGCCCCATTAGTGATAATGGCGTTCCATTCTTGGTCAGTTCCAGGTAAGAAACCTGGTACATCTTCTAAAACCAATAGAGGGATATTAAAAGAATCACAAAAACGTACAAATCTACCTCCTTTTTTAGAGGCTTCTACATCAAGTACTCCAGCTAGCATTGATGGCTGATTAGCAACTATACCAATCGATCTCCCTGCTAAACGAGCAAAACCTACTACAATATTTTCTGCATAATCTTTATGGACTTCAAAGAATGAATCTGTATCAATAATTCCATCAATAACTTCTTTGATGTCGTACGGCTGGTTGGGGTTTTCTGGAACAATTGTATTTAATATTTCTCTTTTCTCATCAACATTCATGTCGTAAGGTAAAACTGGTGGCTTTTCCTCACAGTTTTGTGGAATGTATGATAATAATTTTTTGATATTTGTAATGGCTTCAATCTCATTTGCGCAAGCAAAATGTGTAACCCCAGATTTAGTAGAGTGTGTTGTTGCTCCTCCTAATTCTTCAGCAGTAACTTCTTCGTTGGTAACAGTTTTAACTACGTTTGGTCCAGTAACAAACATATATGAGGTGTTTTCTACCATTAAGATAAAGTCAGTTAAAGCTGGAGAATAGACAGCTCCACCAGCACAAGGCCCCATAATTCCAGAGATTTGAGGGATTACTCCAGAAGAAAGTGTATTTCTGTAAAAGATATCAGCATATCCACCTAGTGAAACTACTCCCTCTTGAATTCTGGCCCCACCACTGTCATTTAGTCCAATAACAGGCGCTCCGTTTTCTATAGCTAAATCCATAATTCTACAGATTTTTTCAGCATGTGCTTCAGCTAAAGACCCTCCCATTACCGTAAAGTCTTGTGAGAATACATAGGTTAAACGCCCATTTACAGTTCCATAACCAGTAACTACACCATCACCCAAAAATTTTGTTTTGTCTAATCCAAAGTTGGTTGAACGATGGGTAACAAAAGCTCCAATTTCTTCGAAAGAGCCTTTGTCCATTAAAAAATGGATGCGTTCTCTAGCTGTTAACTTTCCTTTTTTATGTTGAGATTCTATTCTCTTTTCGCCTCCTCCTAATTTCGATTCAGCTATTTTATTTTCTAATGTTTCTATCTTCGACATAGTCACAAATTTAATGATTAAATTTTATTTTTAGGGGATAAAAAAACACCTCATTTAAATCATTTAAATGAGGTGTGTTATTTATTGAGCCATTAATGCTTCAATGTCTTCAACTTCAATTGGAATGTTTTGCATCAAGTTAAATGGTTCTCCGTTTTCTTGTACAACAACATCATCTTCTAAACGAATCCCTAAATTTTCTTCAGGGATATAAATACCTGGTTCTACTGTAAATACCATTCCAGCTTGAATAGGCTGATCATATAAGCCTAAATCATGTGTGTCTAAGCCAATAAAATGTGAAGTACCATGCATAAAGTATTTTTTATATGCAGGCCACTTTGGATCTTGTTCTTGAATGTCTTTTTCAGTAATTAATCCCAATTTTAGTAATTCTCCCTCCATGATTTTACCAACTTTTGCATGGTAATCACCGATAAGTATACCAGGAACTAATAATTTGGTTGCTTCCTTCTTGACGTGTAATACTGCATTGTATACAGCTTTTTGTCGCTCAGTAAATTTCCCATTGACAGGAAAGCATCTTGTTAAATCAGATGAATAATTTGCATACTCAGCTCCAAAATCCATTAAGATAACATCCCCATCTTTGCACTCCTTATTGTTTTCAATATAGTGTAATACACAAGCAGAAAACCCAGATGCAATGATAGGGGTATATGCAAAACCTTTTGAACGATTATTCAAAAATTCATGCATTAATTCTGCTTCAATATTGTATTCCATTACACCTGGCTTGATAAAAGGCAAAATTCTTCGAACTCCTTTTTCAGTAATGTTACACGCCTTCTGCATTAAGTCAATTTCGATAGGGTGCTTAACCGAACGAATTTTATGCATTATTGGTGCACTTCTTTTATAGGTGTGTATAGGATATTGTGCTTTACATTTTGTAATAAAACGATCTTCTCTTGTTTCTGCCTCTTTATTGGCTCTATGATGTTCGTTTGTGTTTAAGTAAACATTCTCAACTGTAGTCATTAATGATTCAAAAACACGTTCAAAATCAGTTAGCCAATAAACTGTCTTTATTCCAGAAACCTCAAAAGCTTGTTCTTCAGTTAGTTTTTCTCCTTCCCAAATAGCAATTGTTTCATTGGTTTCCTTTAGGAAAAGAATTTCACGATGTTTTTCATCTTTACAATCAGGAAATAAGACCAAAATACTTTCTTCTTGGTCTACACCAGATAGATAAAAAATATCACGATGTTGAACAAATGGAGTTGTGCTATCTGCACCCGTAGTTACAATATCATTGGAGTTAAAAACAGCTAATGAGTTAGGAGCTAACTCTTTGACATACTTTGCTCTATTGTTTATAAATAACTGACGGTCTATTTGTTCGTATTTCATTGTTTGTATTTTATTTTATAGCTAGTTCAAATCATTTAACTATGATACGATGAACTATTTTAAATTTAGGCTATGCCCTAATTTTTCTTTTTTGGTTTTAAGGTAATTTGCATTATGACTGTTACATGATATTTCTAGAGGGACATTTTCAACCACTTCTAAACCATAACCTGTAAGCCCTGTTCTTTTTTTAGGATTATTACTCATTAAACGCATTTTACTTACTCCTAATTTATGTAATATTTGTGCGCCAATACCATAATCTCTATAATCAGCTAAAAAGCCAAGCTTTTCATTTGCCTCTACAGTGTCATATCCTTCTTCTTGTAATTTGTATGCTTTTAATTTATTTATTAACCCAATACCTCTTCCTTCTTGGTTAAGGTATAATACTACTCCTTTACCTTCTTTTTCTACTTTGCTTAAAGCTTCTTCTAATTGAGGACCACAATCACATCTTAGTGAACCAAGGATGTCTCCAGTTGCACATGAAGAATGTACTCTAACTAAAATAGGCTCATCTTTTTCCCAAGTACCTTTAGTTATTGCTAGATGTTCTTCACCTGTAGTAGAGACTTTAAAAGCTCTTAATGTAAAATCTCCATGTACTGTTGGCATTTTCACTTTTACCACTTCATCTACTAGAGATTCATGACGCATTCTGTATTGAATTAAGTCTTCAATAGTAATGATTTTTAAGTCATGTTCTTCAGCAATCTCTTGTAATTGAGGCATTCTGGCCATAGATCCATCCTCATTTAGTATTTCAACCAAAACACCAGCTGGTTCTAGACCAGCTAAACGAGCTAAATCGACACTTGCTTCTGTATGTCCAGCTCTTCTTAAAACCCCTCCATCCCTTGCTCTTAAAGGAAATATATGTCCAGGTCTACCGAGATCTTCTGGTTTAGTATTAGGATCAACTAATGACTGAATTGTTTTTGAACGGTCACTGGCTGAAATTCCTGTGGTACATCCATTACCAATTAGATCAATAGAAACGGTAAATGGAGTGGCATGTAATACTGTGTTGTTATTGACCATTAAATCTAAACCTAACTCATCGCATCTTTGAGCAGTTAATGGTGCGCAAATTAATCCACGACCATAACGAGCCATAAAGTTTACTATTTCTGGGGTAATATTAGAGGCAGCAGTTACAAAGTCACCTTCGTTTTCTCTATCCTCGTCGTCAACTACGATAATAACTTTTCCTTGTTTAAGGTCTTCTAAAGCCTCTTCTATTGTATTTAGTTTCATTGTTTATGATATAGATGGGTACAAAGATAAGGAATTATATCATAAACTAAGTTTAGTAAAGTTCTGATTGTGTTAAAAAAGAATAAAATAAATCAGGGGAAATTATTTAGAGATTTCGGTGTTTTCTTTTTGAGGCTCTTCGTCTTCAAAACCACCCTCAGCAATTATCCAAGCAACAAGTCCCACCATTAGCAAAAATAGGAACATTTTTCTATTTTTATATAGTGGAATTCTAGAGCGCTTTGTAACATCATTATAGCTAACTTGTAGTTGCTTAAAGTTACGGTACTTAGCGATAACTTCATCTGAAGGTATTGCTTTTGGTTTTTGGTCTCTATTTATTTTATACTGCTTCAAGTAGTTAAAATTTGCTTTTTTAATTTATCCAATGCTCTATATACTCTAATTTTTGCTGTTACTGGCTTTAAACCAAGAACTGCTCCAATTTCGTTGAAGGAGAGTTTTTCAAAAAAACGCATTTCAATTAGCTCTGCTGTATGCAAAGGTAAGTTGTTTAATGCATTTAACATTCTTTCTTGTTGTTGAATATCCTCTGGATAATCAATTTCATCTAATAGAGCAATAACATCTTTCTCTAATAATTCAACTTCGGTATTTTTATTTTGTTGCCTATAATGTAAATTTACTTCATTACTAGCAATGCGATACAACCATGAAGAAAAAGGAAATCCCATATGTTTATATTTTTTGATATTAAGTAGAGCTTTCAAGAAAACTTTGGAGGTGATGTCTCCAGCTAAGTCTTCATTTTTAACTTTCTTGAATATAAAAATAAATATGGGCTTAAAATAAGTATTGTACAAAGGAGCAAAATGAGCAGGATTAAGCTTTGCAGCTTCAATCTGTCTCTTTTCTAAAGCAATATTCCTACTCTTTTTACTCGTATCCAAAACTTAGATTGTTATTAATTCAACTAGTTAAATACAAAGGAATATAAATGGTACATAAAAATAATAAAAAAATGAATGTTTTTTTGCTTGATTTAAATTTTGAACACCATCTTTGAATAACATCAATGCAAGAATAGCTAAATTGTCTATCTTTGCTTTACTTATGAATTCAGTTAAGACGGTTTCTTTTTTAGGTTCTGGAAATGTAGCAACTAATCTTGCAAAGGCTTTTTATAAAAAAGGTTTTGTGATAGATTATATCTATAGTAACACACTTAATAATGCTACAATTTTGGCTCAAAAAGTTAATGCTCAGCCGATAAATCAATTAGATAAAAAGACTTTGGATAGTGATTTGATTGTTGTAGCATTAAAGGATGATATCATTGTAGATGTATTAAAAACAGTTACAAATATTTCAAGTTTAATTGTTCATACTTCAGGTAGTTTCGATACTGCTAAGTTAGGAGCATTTTCAAATCGGTACGGTTGTATTTACCCTTTTCAAACATTTCGAAAAGAAATTGAGACACAATTGGAAGAAATTCACTTTTTTGTTGAAGCTAATTCTCCTGAAGATATGGAGACAATTAGTATCGTAGCTAAGCTTTTTTCAGAGCAGGTTGTAGAAATGAATTCAAGTGAACGTAAATCATTACATATAGCTGGTGTAGGATTGAATAATTTTACACATTATTTATTGAGTATTACCAAACACTATTGTGAAGAGAATAATTTAAAACCTGAGTATTTAACAAACTTATTAATGCAAACGGTTAATAATTCTTTTTATGTTGATGGTGCTTTGAACATGCAAACTGGACCCGCTAGAAGAGGAGACGTTGCTATCATAAAAGAACATATTGATCAGTTGGAGAATTCTCCCAAGTATCAACGAATATATAAAACATTTTCACAGTTAATTTTAGACGAATTTCATGAAAACCAATTCAAACTATAAAGAACGTTTATCAGTTATTACGACATTTATTTTTGATGTTGATGGAGTATTTACAAATGGAGAAATATTTTTTAGAGAACAAGGAGAAACAGTTAGAGCATTAAATGCGAAAGATGGTTACGCAATAACTGCTGCATTAGAAAAAGGGTTTCAGATAGCTGTCATTACGCGTGGAGATTCTAATGTTGTAAAGGAATTATTTGAAAAGATTGGAGTAGAGCGTGTTTTTCTTAATGTGATGAATAAAGGAAAGGTTTTTTCTGATTTTTTAAAAGAGAAAAATTTATCTAGAGATGAAGTTCTATATATGGGAGATGATATCCCTGATTTTGAATGTGTTCAACAAGCAGGAATAGGAACATGCCCAAGAGATGCTGTAAAAGAATTGCGATTGATTGCAGATTATGTCTCAACTTTTAAAGGGGGAAAAGGAGCGGTACGAGATGTTATTGAGCAAACAATGCGTGTACAAGGTAAATGGTTTGTCCCGCAAATCTAAATGAAACAGTTTTGAAGAATTTGATCCTACTTTTAAAGTCTTTTCGGTTGTTGAATGTTTTTTCAATGCTCTTGTTGTTGGTGGGATTAAAAGTCTTTAATTATCATTCCTTTGTTCAAGGAGGTAATTATGTTTTTTTGAGAAGCACTACAGCGTTTATCTTTTTTCTAATGACTGTAGGCTTGATTTCTATTGCTGGGTATTTGGTAAACGATATTGTTGATGTTGAAGTAGATAAAATCAACCGACCTAATAAGAGACTAGCGTTTTCTAAAAATATATTATGGGGGATTTACATTTTCTTAAATGTTTTAGCTATAGCTTTTTCAATATTTATTGCTAACTCCGCAGTAACTTTTTTGATCTTAATGGCAGCTATTGTATTGCTTTTTTTGTATTCCATGATATTACAAAAATTACCCTTGGTTGGAAATCTAGTTGTAGCATTATTAGCTGGAGTATTACCTTTGTTATATGACAAGTTTGATCTTGTTCTTTGTGTAGAAAAAGGTATTGATCTTTTAAGTGGATTCAAATATAGTCTTACAATACCTATTTATGGGGGATTAGGTTTTATAGTAACGTTTTCAAGAGAAATTGTCAAAGATATGGAGGATGTGGTAGGAGATCGACAAGCTGGTTATAGAACATTAGCAGTAATTTTTGGAGTAGATAATGTTAAGCGATACTTATTAGTTTTTATGTTCCTTTCATTGTTACTTTGGTTATTCTTTATCGTTTTGTATATTATGGAAGTAAGCTCATTTTCTTTTGTGTCAGTGTTTATTATGTTGGCGGTAATTTGTTTTTTTCTGAGCATGCTTCAGATTAATAAAGACGAATATTCAAAAGCGAGTTTGTACCTTAAACTTTCCTTGTTTTCAGGAGTTTTAATGTTATTTATATTATGATGTTGACGAATTTGATAAAAGCTAAAACGATTATTTTAGCATCTCAATCACCACGTAGAAAAGAGTTACTTTCAGGAATTATTGATGATTTTAAAACAGAGGTTAGATCAGTGGATGAGGTTTATCCAGATGGGCTAACTAATGAAGAAATTGCAATATATTTGAGTGAATTAAAAGCACAGGCTTTTGAAGGTGATGTTCAAAAAGAAGAAATTGTAATTACAGCAGATACAATAGTTTGTATAGGAAATAAAGTGTTAGGAAAACCTCAGAATAAAGTTGAAGCTGTTGATATGCTAAAAGGGTTAAGTGGGAATACGCATGAGGTAATAACTGGAGTAACTATTCTTACAGATACTCGAAAATATTCTTTTTATGATAAAACTTTGGTCAGCTTTTATGAATTAATGGATGAAGAAATTGACTTTTATATAGAACAATATCAACCGTTTGATAAGGCAGGGTCTTATGGTATCCAAGAGTGGATAGGGTATATAGGAATTAAAGAAATGAAAGGAGATTACTATAATGTTATGGGATTGCCTTTACATTTATTATATCGTAATCTAAAAAAGTTTATTCTTGAGGTTGAAAATTAAAAGGTAATTCAGTGAAGAAAGTGTTATATTCTTCTCCCGTTTCTTCCATATCTTCATCATCTTCATCAAACAACCAATTGACTGTAACTTTTGTTTTGTTTTTGTTAGAGTCAAATAGTTTTATGAACTCATAAATTTGTTTTGAAGAAGAAGTGTTAAAGTAGTAAATGAATAATTCTAATGTACTTTCTGGCTTGGGGTTTGAAAGGTATTCTTGGGCGTAATTGAAGAGGGGAGCAAAGAATTTTGCTGAGTTTTCAGGAAAGATAGCTCCGTGAATTTTAAAAAAACCTTTATCTGCGTCAAAAAAAATTTCTGGAGTTTTTTGTGTTTTTTCTATTTCAAATGCCATAAACTGATCAATGATGTGTATTTCGGTTACAATTTACCTAATTTTAAGTATAACTGCAATAAAATGATAGGATTTAGTCAAAAAAAAACTCTTGTACAGACATACAAGAGTTTTAGTAAAAAAAATATATATTATTTTTTCTCGAAGAATTCTTTTACTTTATCGTTGTGTACGATTTCTTCTTTAAATGAATAAGCTCCAGACTTAGGAGACTTTACCATTTTAATAACTTTAGTGTGTTGTTTTCCTCCACCTTTTTGTAAGGATGCTACTACTTTCTTTGCCATGTCTCAAAATTATTTAATCTCTTTGTGTACTGTATATTTCTTTAATACTGGATTGTATTTTCTTAACTCTATTCTCTCTGGAGTGTTTTTTCTATTCTTCGTAGTAATATATCTAGAAGTTCCTGGCATCCCAGAATTCTTATGTTCTGTACACTCAAGTATCACTTGTATTCTATTTCCCTTAGCTTTTGCCATCTCTAAAAATCTTATTTTTGTTAATTCAAGGTCGCAAAGATAGTCATATTATTTTTATTTGCAATATCTTTATTTTATTATTTGTAATTTTTGTTGATATTTTTGTACTCCTTTAGAAATAGTTAAAATATATGTACCATTACTAATATCGCTTAAATCTATCGTTTGATTATAGTCAGAGCTTTTATGTTGTAGAACGATTTGGCCCCTTAAGTCACTAATAGAAATGGTATAATCTGCCCAAATATCGTTTGTAATGGTAACATAATCACTAGAAGGGTTAGGGTAGGTTGAAATTTGTGGCTGTTGCTGGTTATAAATATCTAGGCAGTTATCTATTACAACATTAATAGTGTCATGCCCAAAGCACCCAGCTGCTTCTACTTCAACGATGTAAGTTAATGAATCTGGATTGTTAAAAGGTCCTACTGTTATTGTGTTGGTCAGTTGTCCTGTATTCCAATTGTGCTGTCCATTAAGGTTTGTAGTCAATTCTAATTGTTGGTTTAAACAAAGTGAGGTGTCGTTACCTAAATTTACAGCTAAACTTCCTACAGTAATATCTATTGTATCATAACTATAGCATCCATTGTATTCTGTTCTAACAGAGTATTGATAAACACCATCATTTAACGAGTCAGCATAAATTGTCAAAATATCTGTAGTGTCCATCGTGTTCCATAAATATCCATCAAAAAATTGTCCAGCTGTAATGTTAATTGAATCTATACAAAGGCTAGTATCTGAGCCTAAATCTATTTGTATATCCAGTACATTAATGTTGTATGGACAAATGGCTGTATAGTTATTGAATGTCCAACCATTCATTGTAGTCACACCATTTAAAAATAAATTATACGCTCCAGGGTTGGGGTAACTATGAGATGTGTCTGATTTTACTGTATCTCCATAATGATAGATAAAACCATGTGCAGAAGTATAACTATTATAATTCGGGTTGTACATTCTATGATTTAGTAAACTGTCGTTATAGCTAATACTGCTACTAATAGTTAAGGTGTCTCCTAAGCAGTTACTATTTTGGTTCGTAATATGTTCAGTAGAAAGATAGTAAGAGATAATAGGTTCGATGATAATATCAAAATCCCAAGCAGCTCCAAAATCACTGAATGATTGATACCACCCATCAAATGCATGATTAGAGGCCCAGTAATAATATGAATAAGATAAGTCTTCTCCTTGACCGTCACTATTTCTGATGACATACATATCTGAAGTTGAATTATTAGTTAAGGTTATCACATAGTCTCCAATAAGTTGGTGTGGCGTATTAAAAGTTGCGCATATTTTAATACTGTCAGAATATAGATCTCCGTTGTAGTTTGCATGTAAAGGCACAGGAATCCACATAGAATCTACAAGACTGTCTAATTCTCCTAAGGAGTTAGTTTGGTACACTCTCGAGAGTATACTATCAGCTGAACCGCTATACATAAAGCCATAAAAGCAAAAACCATTTAAGTTAACAGTGTCAGGTGCTTCAAAGAGCTGACCAAAAGCACTGTAGCCATCGTCTGTAGCAGCAGTGTTTGATTCATTAATCGTGTTAATTGATAGTGCAATAGGAGTGTTTGACTTATTGATAACGTATTGCACAGTATCTATGATTTCAAAATCACATCGAGTGGTATCGAATTGAGCATAATTTGAAAAAGTAAACAATGCTAAAGCAATAAAATAGAAATATCTCATAGTAAAGTTGGTTTACTCAAATATAATCTTTTTTGAATAAATAACTTTGTTTTCTTGTTTTAAAGCTAAAATACCAATGTTAATATGGTTTTTTAGTGTGATAATTGATTGATTGCTTAATGTTCCATTTTGAATTAAGCGACCATTAAAATCATAAATTTCGTATGTTAAATCTTTAGATGAGTTATTAGAAACTCCAAAAGAGTATTGATCAATATTGTATACTTTGAATGATAAATCTTCTATTTCTTCTACTTGATTAGAAACAGAAGGAATTAAATTAAAGAAGTCAGCTACCCAATAGGTAGAGTAAAAATTAACATCTTGGGTATAAGATCCTGGAGTTCCACCTTGCATTGGTCCAGTCCCTTCATCAATAGGGATTACATGGCCTATGTTTTGAAAATCATATCTTAAAACAGCAGTGTCGCTATTGTTAGGCATAAGGTAAACTTTTTGTGTTACAATATTGTTGTTTTGGAAATTGCTATTAGTGATATCAGGGTTAACATCGGCTCCATTAACATTACACCATTGTTCAGTTAACTCTTCTGCATTTGCATAGGCAACGACCGCATCACTAGTTCCATGAAAAATAGCCATTTTGGGAAAGTCTCCAGTATAGTTAGGATGCTCATCTCTAATCTTATCTCCCCATTGTGTAGATGTCCTATCATAGCCTGGGTTCATAGCATAAAGAGCGTCTAGTGAACTAGAAGCAGATTTATAAGGACCTCCAGCTAGTGCTGCAGCTCGATTAATTACATCTGGGTATGAAGCGGCAAATGCAACAGTGATTCCTGCTCCTGCTGATAATCCTGTAATATAGATTCTATTTCCATCAATATCATGGTTAGCTACCATATAGTCTATCATTTGATTAATAGAAGCCATTTCTCCTTGTCCTCTTTCGTTATCGAAAGAATTAAACCAATTGAAACATTTGCTTCCATTGTTCAATATATTTTGTTCAGGATAAAGGATTTTGAAACCATAAGCGTCAGCTAGTTTATTCCATTCTGTACGGTCTGAAATTTCTTGAGCATCTTGGTCACATCCATGGCATACAATGACTAATGGAGAGGTTCCTGTTAGATTTGTCGGGATATATGAATAGGCATTTAAAAAACCTGGATTAGTACCAAAGTTTGTTATAGGGGTAAGTGTTGCGTAAATAGAGAAACTAACCAAGGAAGTTAGTGTTAAAATTAAGTTTTTCATTTTTTATTAAAAATACTGGTTTGTTGCATTAAAATTTCTATTTCTTCTGTTGTTTTAGGAATACAATCTGATAAAACTTCAGGATCACCTTCTGTAATAAGAACGTCATCTTCAATTCGAACTCCAATGTTCCACCATTTCTTGTCACATGGAGAACCAGCAGGTATGTATATACCTGGTTCAACAGTAATTACTGAATTGGCTTTAAGTGGGAGGTATGTACCTACATCATGAACATCTAACCCTAAATAATGTGAGGTTCCATGCATAAAATATTTGCGGACTTCGATAGGGGATTTTATAATTCCAAGTTTTTGTAATTCTTGTGAAACAACAGTTGTGGCAGCGACATTAGGGTCCCAAAAAGAGTTTCCTTCTTCACACTTTTTAATGCCAGCTTCTTGTGCCTTCAATACTATGTTGTAAATAATTTTCTCTTCATTAGAAAAATGTCCGTCAACAGGAAGAGTTCTTGTTACATCTGCTGTATAGCCATGGTATTCAGCTCCAACATCACTTACTAATAAGTTGTTTCCCATCATTGTTTTCCTATTAGTGCTATAATGTAGTATACACGAGTTCCTACCGCTGCCCATAATTGAAGGGAAACCAGGATATTCTGCACCATTACTTTTAAATATATATTCTACAATAGCTTCAGATTGATATTCCGTCATGTTGGGTTCAAGAGCTTTTATTAGTTCAATTTGAGCTTCGCAGGTGATATCAATCGCTTTACGCATTAGGATAATTTCTTCTTCAGATTTTATTTCGCGCATAGCAGATAACCATTCGCTAAGTTTAGATTTGTTGATTTTATTTTCGTCAGTTTTACTAAGTTTAGCACCAAATTGTAAGCATAAGTTATTTAAGTCCGCTTTATCAAAAGGATCGTCTTTAATGTCTTGAGGAATTGGAGCATGAAAAATGTGATCAAACTCTTCAAAGTTAAAATCAATTTCATTGAACTCTTTGTTGCTAAATGCAGTTTCGATTTCTAGAACCAATTCTGCTCCCATTGTTCCAATTCGAGTACCTGTCCATACTTCTTTACTTTTATCTTTTGGTTGAACGAATAAGATTTCCTTAGTCATTTCACCATTGATCTTTTGTGGTGTTTTTAAAATGATGAGTATAGCGTTGGACTCTCTTAATCCAGTTAGATAATAAAAGTTTGGATCTTGATGATATTGAAAGTCGACATCATTAGACCTGTTTTTAATGGGACTTGAGAAAAAGACAGCTACAGAGTTTTTGGGCATGTATGCTCTGAGCTTTTCTCTATTGTTTTTATGGAAAGATGCTGGTAGTAAGTCAGTGTCATAAACTCCAAATTGGTTTAGTTTAAGTTGTTGCCTTTTATTAACCTCTTGTGAGAAAAGTGCAAAAGGAAAAAGGAATACAAGTAAGATATGTTTTGGAAAAAGCATATAGATTTTTGGAGAAGTGTCTTTTACAACTTCTTTTAAATTTAAAATGTTTTAAATCATTTATACACGAATTATACCAATTTAAAGTAGCTGAGAAATACTTAGTTCTGTATGTACAAACAAAAAAACCTTGTCACTATATAGCGACAAGGTAATATCATGTAGGTACATTAAATGTATACTTATTTAATAACTCCTTGAGCTCTTGCTTCAGTTAATACAGCAGAAATACCTTTCTTGTTGATAGTTCTTAATGTTGAAGTACTAACTTTTAACTTTACCCACTTGTCTTCTTCAGGAATATAAAAACGTTTAGTAATTAAATTTGGGTAAAATTTTCTCTTTGTTCTTCTTAAAGAGTGAGAAACATTATTTCCACTCATTACTTTCTTTCCTGATATTTCACAAACTCTAGACATCTCTTTATATAAATTTATTTATGTTCGCTAATTGCTAAATTTTATTTCGGCTTGCAAATAACCTGATAATATTTTAAGAATCCAAACGATTATCAATTTAATTGCATAAATATGGTGCAAAAATAGTGAATTTAGAGGCAGACAACCAAAAAATAAGAGGTTAAATTATATGATAATTAGTATGAAAGCATATGAAAAGGAGAAAAAATGAGTGATGGCTTAAAAATAAATACAATTTGTTTGAGTTATAGTACAAAGATTATATAAATTTGTTTTTAATGAAAATCACTGCTTTAATAGTAATTATATTTTTTGTTAGCACTTTAGTAAGTGCTCAAACTAATGCCCCAAAATACAGTAATGAGTTTTTAAATATTGGTGTTGGAGCAAGAGCTTTAGGAATGGGAAATGCTGTAGGGGCTTCCACAGATGATGCTACTGCTGGTTACTGGAATCCTACTGGCTTATTGAATATTAATACAGATTTGCAATTAGGGTTAATGCATTCTGAATATTTTGCTGGAATAGCAAAATATGATTTTGGAGGATTGGCTAAAACAATTGATACGGCTAGCGCATTTGGGGTTTCTTTTATCCGTTTTGGTGTGGACAATATCCCCAACACGACTGAGTTGATTGATGCCCAAGGTAATTTGGATTATGATCGAATCACTTATTTTTCTGCTACTGATATGGCTTTTATCTTTTCTTATGCTAGAAGATTAAAACCTAATTTATCAGTTGGAGGTAATGTTAAAGTTATCAATAGGAGAGTAGGAGATTTTGCAAGAGCTTGGGGATTTGGTATAGATGGAGCTATAGAATACAAGAAAAAGGATTGGAGATTGGCTGCTATCGCAAGAGATGTT
>JAUHZI010000180.1 GCA_030426105.1 Bacteroidia bacterium
TTATCGAGTTTTCCCAAGTATCCATACTTGAAAAAATCATCATCACATGTACTGGAATCATAATAAGAACACTAAATCCTCTTACAAAGTCTACAGCTCTTACTCTATTTTGTTTTTCCATTTAATTCTTTTTAAATTCTATATTTTTTGAGCTATTATTTTTACTGCTGTCTCTTCTTTTTTAAATTTAGCGAGCGGATTCTCTAGAATTCCTTCCAATTTTAAGCTTTCAATTGGATCGGCTAAACTCAACATTTGTTTTGTGTTACTTAACTGCAACCTGTTTAAGCAACAACGATCAAACTCATCAACAAACAAATCGTATCGTTCGTATTTTTCCGAAAACTCTGAATGCTCTTCCTGATACTCATACACACATTCTGCTACCAATTCCCAAAAGTTTTCTTCTGAAAAGTTTGCATAACTGTCTAATTGTTGTGCCATAAAACGGAAAAAGCAATCAAAAACATCTGTAAAAATTGAAAGTACTTTCATTGCATCAGAGGTTTTAGTAAACAATCTTTTAGCGTGCTCAGGCAAGTGCATTGCTTCATTAAAAACAATCACTTCTTCAGTAATGTCTTTCATTAATACATATACTGGTGTGTTTTCTTCTAATACTAGAATAAGGTTTTCTCCATGTGGCATAAACACAAATTCATACTTATAAAAGCAGTGTAATAGTGGTGTTAAATAAGCTTTTAAATAACGCTGAACCCAAGTACCGGTGTCATAAGGAGATGCTTCTATTAAAGCGGTTAAAAATGATTTTTCTTGATAGTCTACATGCAATAAAGCGGCCATCGTAAGTACTCGTTGGTTAGAGCTTATTTTTGTAAACGGACTCTCTCGCCACAAGGCTGATAGCATTTTGTTATGCGGATTCGTTTTCCCTAACACTCCATAATAATGATTATGATATCCTACCGTTGCTACTTCCCCCAACATGGTAAATCCATTGTTTAGTAAGTAAGTGTCTTCTGCCAACAAATCTGTTATCCATTGGGTAATATGCGGTGTGCTTTTCATGTAATACGGAGAAAGTCCACGCATAAAGCCCATGTTTAAAATCGACAATGCTGTTTTCGTATATAACTTTTCTGGATGTGAAGCATTAAAAAGTGTTCTGATGGATTGCTGTGCTGAAAAGTCATCATCACTTTCACCTACCAAAATGATATTTTTTTGAGCAATATCCGCCCCAAAAACAGCTACTATCTTATTTTTCCATTGCCATGGATGCACTGGCATAAAAATGTAATCTTCTGAAGCAACATTATATTTTTTCAAGACTTCTTTAAATGAACTCACTTTTTCTTCACCTAACTCATTTTCTAGAAGTTTTTCATATTCATAACCTTTAATGGCTGTGTAAATCGCATATTTTTTATGAGCTGCAATCCATATGAGTTTAAACGATTGATTACTTTCTGGTGAATATCTATGGTAATCGTCTATATTAAACCCTATTCTTCCATTGTTTGCTACAAAACATGGATGTCCTTCTGTCATTGCATGCTCTATTTCTTGAAAGTTTTTTTCGGCTAATTCACTTGCTGAAAATTTTTCGTTCATGTATTTATATGCTGCGCCAGAAAGCGTACTCGCTATTTCTTCTAAATAGGTTGCTAAAAATTCATTTGGGATACCTAATGTATTTTGGAATTCCGTAATAAAGTGCAGTGCATCTAAGCAAACTTCTTCTGATGAATTATTCTTTTTGATAATGCTCTTAACATCCACCATCCAATGGTCGAGTAAATATTTCTTCGCCTTAAATTGATATGTAAACTCCTTATTATCAGAAATGATTTGATATACACATCCATGAGTTTCTTCTGAAATAAATTCAGGAATTAAAATAAGCTCATGTGAAAACTCACTGATTGCTTTTTTTATTAGTTGACGATTTACAAAACTCCATACTTCGGGTTGTAAATGTGCTATATTATTTGTCATGTTGTACTAGTTTGGTTAAAGCTGATTGGTACATCTCTCTTGTACAAAAAGCTAAGGCTGCTTTTTTATGAGGTAACTCAACTTCTTTTTGATATTCAAAACCTGCTTTTTTATTTAGCGTATGAATTTTTTCGTTATTCACATCGGGTTCTACAACAATTCTTTCCACTTGTGGTAAGCTGAAAAAATAATCGATAATAGTTGAAAATACATGCCATGTAAACTGTGGTATTCTTCTTTCTACTGGTGCTACCAAAACATGCATTCCGTAATCGTTTTCTTGTGCATTGTAATAGTTTGTTATGATGTCTTCTGATGCTTTGTACAACTCCATTAAAAACACAGGAGTATCATTTAACATTCCTATATAACTATGATGATATGGATTGTTTTCAATTTCTTGATATTCACTATACACTTCGTCTAAAGACTTATCCAACATTCCCCAATATTTTGCATAGGGTTGTGTTACCCAACTATGCAACATTGGTGTATCTGTTTCCAGTTGAAATGGACGAATACTGATTACCCCCAATTCCTTAATTTCTTTACTAAATACTTTTTGATTTGTTTGAACCATAGTTATACTTCCTGAGTTTTAAATGCTGCTATCGGGTTTTTTAACTTTCCTGCAAATTGGAGTAGGGCAACGGGATCGTCTAAATCAATCATTTGTTTGTGATTATTTAATTGCAGTCTGTTTAAACACGAAAGCTTAAAGTCTTCAGCAAACAAATCATACTGTTTAAACTTATTTGATAATTCTGGAAACTGTTCTTGATATTCCTGAATATTTTCTGCTACCAACTCCCAAAAACGGTGCTCGCTGTAATTAGCATGTTCCTCTAAAATTGGTGCTAAAAAGCGGAAGAAACCATCAAACATATCTGTAAAAATTGATAATAGTTTTACGTCTTCTGGAACTGGAGCATACATTCTCTTCAAGTCTTCAGGAAGTTCAACTTCAGGATTTAAAATACATGCTTCTTCAGTAATATCTTTTAATAAAACATATACCGGAATGTTATTTTCTAATACCATGATAATGTTTTCCCCATGTGGCATAAACACCAAATCGTACTCATAAAAACAGTGTAACATTGGGCTTAAATACGCCTTTAAATAGCTACGCAACCAGTTGTCTATTGAAATACCAGAGTCCTTAATAATTTCTGGTAATAATGCTTTTCCGTGATGGTCTATATGTAATAATGCAGCCATCGTTAGTGGTTTTTGGTTTTGTCTAACTACTGAATATGGACTTTCTCTCCACAACGACGCTAACATTTTATTGTAATCGTTGTGTGGACCAAACTCTTCAAAATAAGGATTCACATAGCTTACTGAACCTATTTCACTTAACATCCTAAATCCGTTTGCCTTTATATAAGCATCGTTATATAATAGGTTTTCTAACCAAACCGCCATTTTAGGAGCTGTTCCTAAATAGTACAATGGTAACCCTCTCATAAAGCCCATATTTAGAATAGACAATGCCGATTTCGTATAAAATTTCTTCGGATTGGTGATGTTAAATAAAGTTCTTATGGATTGCTGTGCTAAGTATTGATCTGGTCCGTATCCTAGGCAGATTAAATCTCCTTTGGCTACTTCTGAAGCAAAAATTGTAGCTAATTTGTTAAACCATTGCCATGGATGAACAGGAATAAATAAGTAATCCTTTGGACTGAAGCCTTTTTCTTCAATTATTTTATTGAATTGTGCTATGGTATCGGCATCTAACTCTTGCTGTATTAAGGTTTCATGAGGCAGTGTCTCTATTGCTGAATACACTGCTTTCGCTGTATGCCCCGCCAACCATAATAACGAAAAAGAGTTTCCTGCTTCAGGTGCATACGAACGATAATCGCTACTATCAAAACCTATTCTACCATTATTTGCTACAAATCCTGGATGCCCTTCAGTCATTGATTGCTCTATCGTTTGAAAATCGGCTGTTGCTAATTCTTTGGCTGTAGGGTTTCCTTTTGTAATCTTAAACGCACTTCCGTAAAGTGTACTTATGATTTCTTCTAAATACACTGGCATTTTTTCATCAGCAATTCCCAACGCTTTTCTAAACTCTTTTATAAAAATGATTGCATCAACCTCTTCTTCAACATCTTTTACATACCTTCTTATAGAACTTTCATCAATCATCAAATGATTCAAAGCCATTGGTTTTGCTTTAAACTCATATTGAATTTCTGTATTATCTGCATGAACTTTATATAACTTATATCCGCTATTTAGTTCTTGAATTACTTCAGATTGTATTAGTAGTTCATGTGAAAACTCACACAATGCTTTTTTTACTAATAATAGATTGGCTTTTTGCCAAATTTTGGGTTGTATATGTTGTGTTGATTGTTGTGGAGAAACCACATTATCTAAAGTATTCATGGCACTTCTTTTTGATGGTGAAAAGGATTGGATTTTTTGTTGGTAATTAGTTTTGGTTAAAAATGCTAATTGTGCTGTTTTGTTAGGTAGTTCTATTACATTTCCTAGTTGAAAACCTATGCGTTGACACAGTGCAAACATTTTTTTGTTTCGAATATCTGGCTCCACTACTACTCTGTTAATAGTTGGGTTTGTAAAAACAAAATCCATGATTGCTCGAAACATAAACCACGTAAAGTTTGGTGTTTTAGTGATTTTTGGCGGTGCTACAATAATGTGTACTCCACAATCGGATGTTTTAGCTTTATAAAAATCATTAATAATATCTAGTTGCGGATTGTAGCGTTCTACTATAAATGCGGGTTCGTTATGAAACATTCCTACAAAAACATCATAATGTTTTGGTGCAACAAGTTGGGTATATTCTTCTTCAACTTCTTCTACCGTTGCATTTTGCATTCCCCAAAAAACAGCATATTCTTGAGTTACCCATTGTTGTAAAAAAGCACTGTCTTTTTTTACTTGAAAAGGACGAATGGTAATCGTTCCGAAGTCTTTATAATCTTTTGAAAAAACTATGGTATCTGTAGTTATCATAAAGTACAAGACAAGTGTTAATACAAAACCTCCTAAGGCAATAACAAACGGTATACGTAATCCGAAACCTTCTATTATAATTCCTACATTTAATGAGGCTAAGAGCACACCTAAATTTTGGAAAAAATGGATTTTGCTATAATCTACTGAGTAGGATTCTGGTGTGCTTAATTCGAATAATAAAATGTCGAATTTCACGACTCCTTGAAAAATTGCCCATCCGTAAATAATTCTTCCTAAAACTACTGATGCTTCATTGGGTATTCCTTGTAATACAAGTCCAATTAACCCAATACACAAAGCATTGATAATTCCTTCGTGTCCTTCTGATTTTCGTTTGTTGTTAATCCACAAGGCTACCAATGCTACAAAACCAGGAATGGCATACAAAGTACCAGAAACCAATTTGCTTTTATACATTGAAAAACTTTCCCAGTACGTTGAAAAGAAAGGTCTGATTAAAAAATCGCTGAAGTATAGTATTAATGTGATTAGACCTAGCTTTAAAATAAATCCTTTCGGAATAAGCTTTTTATCGGTAACAGCTGGTTCTTCTGAAATAATTAAATCGGTAGCGTATTTTTTACTTTTTAATAAATAACCGCTCATAGCCATTTGAATAAAGTCTCCCGCTGCCATAATTAAAAAAATACTACTCGGATTTATATAGTCCACCGTTATTCCTCCTAATACAGCTCCTAAAATTCCACCTAAATGCACCACTACAGAAAGTAACCCAATTGTACTTGGGTGTTCTTCTTTAGTAATAATCTTTAAAATGTAAGGGTACACTAAAGAAGAACACCCAAGTACAATTGGGTTACTTTCTG
>JAUHZI010000181.1 GCA_030426105.1 Bacteroidia bacterium
TGATCCTGACACTTTTGCTGAATATCAAGATGAATATGGTGCTGGTTACGGCCCTTTCTATGGTTCAGGACCTGGTAGCGGCTTCCTTGAAATAGATTTTGGTAACGGAACTGTACTAACTCCTCCAACGGGAGAAGATGGTTCTTTTGGTGCGGCTTTCGATCCTAACTTAATGGTTGCTCAATGGGACTCATACTTCCCTGAACTTTCTTCTTATGGAAAATTATCTCCTTGGATTGCTGCTAAAAATGGCCCAAGCTATATCTTTCAAACATCTTTCACAGATACCCAAAACGTTGCGATATCTAATGGTGGAGAAAATGGTAGCATTCGATTTAGTTACACTAGACTGAACCAAACAGGTATTATGCCTAATAGTAAAATAACTAAAAACGTATTAGACTTATCTGGTTCTACTAATTTATCTGACAAGCTAACTTTCAATGGAAAGGCTACCTATACAAAAAACACAGGTTTAGGGCGTTACGGTACAGGTTATGATGCTGAAAACTTAATGACTAATTTCAGACAGTGGTGGGCTGTTAATGCTGACTTAAAAAAGCAAAAAGAAGCATATTTTGCCACAAGAAAAAATATTAGCTGGAACCCTTCTTCTGTAAACAGTACAGGTCCTAAATATTGGGACAATCCTTACTTTACAAGATATGAAAATTACAACAACGATAGTAGAAGTAGATTTTTTGGATATGCTTCATTAAATTACAAAATTAATGATTGGTTAGACCTTTTAGGACGTGCAACTATTGATACCTACTCTGAATTAAGAGAAGAAAGAAATAACATAGGTGGTATTGACCAATCTGAATATTTAAGAAAAAACATTAATTTTACTGAGTTAAATCAAGATTTAATTTTAAACTTCAACAAAGATTTAAGTGATGACTTTGGTTTAGCAGGTGTTTTAGGTGCTAACTACAGACAAACTAAAACAAACTACATTACAGCTGCAACAAATGGAGGTTTAATCTTACCTGGTATATATTCTCTTTCTAACTCTGTAAACCCTCTAGTTTTTGATGCTAATTCTGAATTTGATGCTGAAGTGAGAGTTTTAGGTTTATTTGCTAACGCAAGTTTCGACTATAAAGACACTTATTTCGTTGAAGGATCATTAAGACGTGATACATTCTCTACATTACCTGATGGTAATAATTCTTTTTATTACCCTGCAATATCTACTAGTATTATCTTTTCTAATCTTTTTGAAAGTAACGTAATTTCTTTTGGTAAAATTAGAGCTAGTTATGCAGAAGTGGGTAATGGAGCAGATCCTTACCAATTAAACAACACATTCAATCCAGTTGCTGGTTTTGGAGGAAACCCTCTTTACTCTAATCCTTCTACCTCTAAAAATCCAGACCTGAAAGAAGAAAGAACGGAAAGTAAAGAACTTGGTTTAGAAATGAGCTTTTTTGGTAAGCGATTAGGTTTTGACTTATCTTTATATGAGCAAATCACTAAAGATGCAATTATTCCTGTAGAAATTTCTCCTACTACTGGTTTTACAAATACAGTTGTTAACTCAGCAGAGGTTTCTAACAAGGGATTAGAACTTCAATTATATGGTACTCCTGTTAAAACCAGTAATTTTCAATGGAAAACTAACATAAACTTTTCTACTTACAAAAGTGAAGTTTTAAACTTATTTGGTGATTCTGAAAACATCTTAGTAAATAGCTTTTTTGGTGTTTCTCTTAACGCAACCAAAGGAGAACCTTATGGTACTTTAAAAGGAACTGACTATGTCTATTTAGACGGAGAAAAAGTTGTAGGTGAAGATGGTAATTACTTAAAAACCTCTTCAAGACAAGAGATTTTAGGAGATATTAATCCTGACTGGAAAGCTGGTATTAGCAACATGTTCTCATACAAAAACTTCGATTTCAGCTTTTTAATTGATATTCAAGAAGGTGGTAGTGTATTTACAGGTGACTTATATTTTGGGATGGCTACTGGTTTATATCCAGAGACTGCTGGTCTTAACGAATTAGGAACACCATTAAGAGCTCCTTTAGCAGCTGGAACTGGTTCTGGCAACGGGGTGATACCTATTTATGACGGTGATGACAATATTATAGGTTATAATCCTGCTGCGGCTAACTCTGGAGGTGTAATACTACCAGGTGTGTTAGCTGACGGATCTCCTAACAATATTAGAGCTGATTTCACTACATATGCAAATCCTTATGGTCGTTATGGTAATGCACCTGATGCTCAATTTGTTTACGATGCGTCTTATGTTAAGTTAAGAGAAATTACTTTTTCTTATAACTTCACTGAGCAAATGCTTAAAAAATTACCATTCACTAATATTAAATTAAGTGCTACAGGTAGAAACTTATGGATAATTAGCAAAGATTTACCATATGCTGACCCAGAACAAAGTTTCGGTGCAGGTAATGTTCAAGGATTCCAAATTGGTGCTTATCCTGCTGTGAGAGAATATGGATTAAATGTTAAATTAGACTTTTAAAACAATTAAGATGAAAAAAATAATAATATTATTAATAGCTTGCATTGCTATTATGAGTTGTACCGACGATATAACCAAATACAATGTCGACCCTAAGCTACCTTCTGTTGTACCTGCTGCAACACTTTTCAGTAATGCAGAAAAAAACTTAGCCGATAGAATAACAACAATTAGTGGTTCTAATGTTTTTAAACTTTGGTCTCAACATTGGGCTCAAGCAACATATACAGATGAATCTAATTACGATATTATAGGTAGAGACCCTTCCAGTGCTTATTGGACAACATACTACAACAATGTATTCAATGATTTAAAATCAGCAAAAGAGATTATCAGTAATGATGATGTATTAAATACACAAACTAAAGCAAATCAATTAGCTCTTATAGAAATCATTGAAGTATATACTTATCAACATTTGGTAGACATGAATGGTGATGTCCCATACACAGAAGCTGTTGACATAACCAATTTATTTCCAAAATATGATGACGCTGAAACCATATATTTAGACCTTGTCTCTAGAATTTCAGCAGCACAATCTACTCTTGCTTCTGGTGGTGAGTCTTTTGGTGACGCTGATATTTTTTATGCAGGTGACGTTGTTAAATGGAGAAAATTTGCTAACTCTTTAAAATTAAGATTAGGTATGAGATTATCAGACTCTAATCCTACTGTTGCAGCGACAGCTGTTAGCGAAGCATTTAATGCAGGTGTTTTTGAATCAAACGCAGACAACGCTATTATTTATTACGAATCAGCACCTACTGATAATAACAATCCTATTTATGATTTGTTTGAGAACCAAAACAGAAGAGAAGACTATATCGCTGGTGAGACTTCTGTAAATATGCTAACTAACTTAAACGA
Organism: Bacteroidia bacterium; assembly: GCA_030426105.1. Classification (GTDB taxonomy): domain Bacteria; phylum Bacteroidota; class Bacteroidia; order Flavobacteriales_D; family Parvicellaceae; genus S010-51. The sequence goes on from JAUHZI010000181.1 coordinate 3,365, forward strand.
CCCTAGGATAGGAAAATATTTTGATGACAACTTTACTCCTTATATTGGAGGACCTATTGGTGCTAACAACACTTATGCCAATTTTACACATTTGAATCCAGCATTGGTTGCGGATGCTACTGCTCCAGGATCAATAATGGACTATTGTGAAGTTGCCTTCTTTTTAGCTGAAGCAGTAGAAAGAAATTTTATTACCGGAAATGCAGAAACTTTTTATAACAATGGAATTGAAGCTTCTATTTTATACTATGGAGGGACTAATACCGAGGTAACAAATTATCTTTCTCAAGCAGATGTAGCTTACAGTACTGCTCCTGGCGATTATAAAAGAAAAATTGGAACTCAAAAATGGATTTCTTTATTCAACAGAGGTTTTGAAGCTTGGACTGAATACAGAAGGTTAGATTGGCCACAACTAGCTATTACTGCTACAAGCAATAAAACTGTACCTACAAGAATGATTTACCCAGTAACTGAAGTAAGTGTTAATGGAGATAATTACCAAGCAGCATCTTCTGCTATAGGTGGTGACGACTTATACACTAAATTATTTTGGGACATTAATTAAGAAACAAAACTTAATGTAAATAAAAGCACTTTAGAAAAGATTCTAAAGTGCTTTTTTTTGTTAAAAAATTGTTTATTTAAGATATATTTAGGATTTTAGCGACTAATTAATTCAAATAATTACATAATGAGAACAAAGTTTAATGGAATTTTAACGCTATTCCTAGCGTTAGTTGTGCAAATATCCTTTGCACAAGAAAGAACAATTTCAGGTACAGTTTCTGATGGATCAGGTCCTCTACCAGGAGTTACAATCTTAAAGAAAGGAACTACGCAAGGCACTGAAACAGATTTTGATGGAAACTATTCAATTCAAGCAAAAACTGGTGATGTTTTAGTTTTTAGTTTTGTAGGTATGAAAACAAGTGAAAGAACAGTTGGTACCTCAAACCAAATGTCTGTTACCCTACAGTCTGATAACCTTTTAGATGAAATTGTTGTTGTTGGATACGGGCAAGTTAGCCAGAGAGACTTAACTACTAATATATCTAGTGTTAAGGCAGAAACTGTTCAAAGTATTTCTACAGCTAGTGTTGCTGGAGCACTTCAAGGAGCTGCTTCAGGTGTACAAATTACTCAATTATCTGGTGCTCCAGGTGGAGAAGTTAGAGTTAGAGTTAGGGGTGCTTCTTCTATTAATGGGTCAAATAACCCTCTTTACGTTATAGATGGTATTCCTATGTTTTCAGGAGAAACTATCTCTAATAGTTTTGGCGGACAAAGAAATAGTGCTGTAACTAACTTAAACCCTGATGATATTGAATCTGTTGAAATATTAAAAGATGCTGCTTCTGCCGCTATCTATGGAAACAGAGGGTCTAATGGTGTTATTTTGATTACAACAAAAAAAGGAAAAGCAGGTAAAGCTAGATTTAATGTTAGTTCTACAGTTGGTGTTCAAAATCCTATTAAAAAATACACTGCGATGAATTATGGTCAGTGGCTTAGACTTGGTGATGCTTATTTTGAAAACGGTGGTTTTCCTTCTGGAACGTGGTCTAATTCTCAAAATCCTGGTGAAGGTTTATCTGGTGCTGATCAAGCTACATTACAAGCTTATTATGATGCTAATGCCAATAGAGGAGATAATTACTTAGATCAAATTTATGTTGATGATGCTTTAGTTAAAAATATAAATGCTAATGTTTCTGGGGGTAATGAAAAAACAAAATACTATTTCGGTTTAGCTTCTTATAGTCAAGATGGTAACCTTCTTACACAAAAATATGAAAGACAAAATGTTAGGCTTAATCTAACTCAAAGCCTTAGTGATAATTTAAAGTTAACTACAGGGGTAAGTTTAACTGATGAAAAAATCAGATTAATCCAAAATGACAATAACATATATGGTGTTTTATCTACAGCTTTGTTAGAAAGACCAGGTCAGAACATATACAATGATGATGGTACATTCAATAGTTACCTTAATTTCTCTTTTTCTAACCCTGTTCAAAATGCTATTGAAAATTTCGATCAAGGTACAACATTTCGTATTTTAGGTAACTCTGACTTAGAATATAAAGTTAATGATGAATTAAAGTTCAACACTACATTTGGTTTCGATCAACTAAATTTTAGAGAAAGGTCTTACTACCCTTCTTCAACATCTCAGGGAGCTCCTAATGGTACAGCTTCTCAAAGAGAAACTACTAGTAGAAAAATTACCATGCTAGGATCTGCTAATTACAATAAGTCTTTTAATGATTGGCGTCTAAGAGTCTTTTTAGGTGCTGAGTATGAACAAAACAAGTTTAATTCTATATTAGCTCAAGGTAACGGATTTACTAGTACCGATTTAACTTGGCTT
>JAUHZI010000182.1 GCA_030426105.1 Bacteroidia bacterium
TTATATAAATCATTAATCTTCTGTACTGATAAACTCAAAGACTATAAAAATGCTGAAAAGTATTTTGAGAAAATAGAGAAGTTACAACCATTAAGCGATAGTTTGTTGGTAAAATATTCAGAAGTACTAAGAACTTTGGGGAGTCATCCAAAAGCAGAAAAAGTATATCGAAGCTTAGTGGAAAAACAAACAGATCAAGTATTAAAATCCAATATGTTACACACATTGGATTGGTTTAAGAAAAATAAAAATCTTAAACAGCCATATGTTATTGGAAAAACAAATATCAATGTACAGGGCTTAAGTATGGGGATCGCTGAGTATAAAGAAGGAGTTATTGTAGGTGTTCCTAAAGTTACAGATGGATTAACGTTTTATAATTTAGGATACTGTACAAGAAAAGATTCAGTAACTTTTTCTGAAGCAACTATATTGAGTAAAAACTTAACAAGCAAATTCCACGAAGGTTATCCAGTAGTGGATGAAAAAAATAACATACTTTATTTTACTTCGAACTCATTGACTAAGGTGAAAATTAAACAAGGAGGGAAAAAAGATATTAGTAAAAACGGAAATGTTAACCGTTTGAAAATATACCAATCTACTCTCGAAAATGGAGAATGGACAGAAAAAGAAGAATTACCATTTAATAGTATGAACTACGATTGTTTGCACCCATCAGTATCAAAAGATGGTAAGACATTATATTTCGCGTCAAATATGACAGGTGGAGCAGGAGGATATGATATTTATAAGGTAGAGAAAACAAGTTCAGGATGGTCAGAGCCTAAGAATTTAGGAAGTAGAGTGAATACAATGGGAGATGAAATGAATCCTTTTGTTAAAGGAGACGAGTTGTTTTTCGCTTCAAGAGGTTATTATGGGTTTGGTGGAATTGATATTTTTAAAGTGATGCTGTCTGAAGAGGATGGTAAGGTTCAAAACATAGGAGCTCCAATCAACACTAGTGAAGATGATTTTTCATTTATAATGAATGCCAAGGATAAAGGGTATTTCTCTTCAAACCGAAAATCTAAAAAGGGAGAAGATGCTATCTATAGTTATGTTTATTATCCAGTAAATGTTGTAACAGATGCTGAAAATGGAGAAGCTGTTGAAGATATTGATGTTGTAATTTCTCAGTTAGTAAATGGAGAATGGAAGGAAGTCTCAACTCAAAGAACGAATAAAGCAGGGGAATGGAAATATGATTTTGAAAAAGGAGTTGAGTATAAGGTGAAGTTTGATAATTCCTATAGAAATTCTAAAGAATTTGTATTGTCAGCAAATGGAAATAGAGATGAAGACTTAGAAAAACTTAAAAGTGTAGATTTACAAAGAGTATTTATAGATGGTTATGTTATCGATGAAGAAACTCAAAAAGGGATAGAAGGGGTAAAAGAGATACTTTATGAAAAAAATGAATTAGGAGAATTTGAAGAAATAGATTCTACATTTACAGATGAAGAAGGTTATTGGAGATTTGATGTAGAAAAAGATAAGGTCTATGAAGTTGAAATTCAGCGTGTAGATTATGAGTTGGAGAAAATAGAAATAGAACCTATTGTTGATAACGAGCCAAGAAGACAATCGTATACTACTGCATTAAAAGTAAAACTAAATAAGGATAATGAAAAGGTATTAGATGCTGAAAACATATTGTTTGAACATAATTCTGCTAACATAACGAAGCCTTCTTTGTTGGTATTAGATCAAGTAGTAAGTTACCTTAAAGCCAATCCATATTCTAAATTAGAGATTGGAGCTCATACAGACTGTACAGGGAATGATGATTTTAATATGGAGTTATCTGAAAGAAGAGCAAAAGCTTGTGCTGATTATGTTATAGAAAGGATCGGGGGTAAGGCATTCAGGGTGAAGCATAAAGGTTTTGGGGAAACGAATCCAATCAACTCTTGTGAAGAGCAACGAGCTAATCCAGATTTGGCAGCTCAAAATCGTAGAGTAGAATTTAAATTGGTGAAATAATTTATAACCAATTTAGGTGTGTAAACAAAAAATGGACTAAATTTTGTTATTGATTTTGATGAAACCTAATTGTGAAAAATTAACGTTATAAACAGTTATATTTAGTTATCTTCACAATTCTAAAATAAAAATCGATGATAAAATATACGGCATTCTTTATTTTATTTTGTTTTTCAAGCCTATTGGTTTTTGGACAAGGTACCACTAGAAAAACTTCAAAAGAATATACACATAAAGTAGAAGAGCTTATTAAGGCTGTTGAAAAAAAGTATGTTGAAGAAGTTGATAAAACAAAATTAATTCAAGATTTCATAAAAGGAACTCAAAATAGATTAGTTCCTTTTCATACCTATATTTCCTCGGATAAATGGGGGGGTAAAAAGAGTGAAACTCCTTTAGCTGGAATAGGTATTTCTTTTAAGTTTAAAAGTGATACAATTTTAGTTGATAGTGTTTTAATAAATAGTGGAGCTGAAGCTGCTGGTATTAAAAAGGGGGATAAGATAATTATGATTGGAGGAAATAAAATCAGTCATTATAATTATTTCAGTGATGTTGCACAAGATTTAACAGGAGATGTTGGTAGCCATTTAGAATTAACTATTGCTAATATAGAGGATACAACAAATCATTTCAAAAAATCAGTAGAGCGTCAATTAATTGATGGAGTTCATTTCTTCAAATTAGGGACATCAATAAAAACAATAAAAGATGCAATAGATTTATGTGATGCATTGTATCAAGATACTGTTTCAAATTTGAAAATAACAGAAACGGGAATTCGATACATGCTAGAACAGTTGGATCCACATACAGCATATATCTCATTAGAAGATATACACGATATGAATGCTCCTCTAAAAGGATCGTTTACTGGAGTTGGTGTCCGTTTTCAGATTGTGAAAGATACAATAATTGTTGTTGAAGCAATTCCTGGAGGTCCATCCGAAAAAGTTGGTATTCAGCCAGGAGATAAATATATCTTTATAGGAGAGGAAAAAGTTGCAGGTATTGGAATTAAAAACGGAGGAGTAAGAGATCGATTATTAGGAGATAAAGGAACGAAAGTCAATGTAAAAATGAAGCGTTCAGGCAGTAGAGATCTACTTGATTTTACAATTGAACGCGATAAGATTCCTATATATAGTGTTGATGCTTCTTATATGGTTACTGAAGAAACGGGGTATATTAAGGTGAATAAGTTTTCAGCGACAACAGTAATGGAAGTTAGAAAGGCATTATTAAGTCTGAAGTCCCAAGGTATGAAAAATTTGGTTTTAGACTTGCAAGGAAATGGCGGTGGTTATTTAAGTGCTGCTATAGGTTTGGCTGATGAATTTTTGGCTGGAGATAAATTGGTGGTTTACACTGAAGGAAGAGCTTATCCAAAGCAAGAGTACAGTACACGTTATACTGGGTTGATGGAAGAAGGGAAGTTGGTAGTGCTTGTAAATGAGAATAGTGCTTCAGCTAGTGAAATTGTTAGTGGAGCTGTCCAAGATTGGGATCGAGGATTAATTGTAGGGAGGAGAACCTTTGGAAAAGGGCTTGTTCAAAAGCCACATAATTTATCAGATGGAACACAAATACGTATAACCACTTCTCATTATTATACACCAGCAGGAAGGTGTATACAAAAACCATATGATGATGGGGTTCAGGCGTATAGAAGAGAGAAGTATAATCGTTATAAAAATGGAGAGTATTTTCATAAAGATAGTATTAAGTTTGATGAAGACTTAAAGACATTTACAAAAATAAAAGGAAGAACTGTATATGGAGGAGGTGGCGTTATGCCAGATGTTTTTGTACCGCTAGACACTTTAGGGACGAGTGATTACTTTTCTGGATTAATTAGAAAAGGAATTATGAATCGTTTTACTTTGACATGGGTTAATGATAATAGAGCTAAACTTCAATCTAAATACATTACATTTAATCGTTTCAATGAAAAATTTAAAATTGAAAAACTTACCAAAGAGTTAATCAAATATGCTGAAGAAGAAGGCTTAGCTTTTGATAAGGAGCAATATGAAGAGTCGAAGGAAGTAATTCAAACACGACTAAAGGCAAATGTCGCTCAGAACTTATATGACTTTTCAAAATTTTATCAAATAAATAATGCCTTAAATGACCCATTACAGGTGGCAATAAAACTAATTGAAAGTGGGGAGGCATTTAAAGAGTTGGACTAATTATTGAAAAACAAGCTTGATTTTTTTGAAAATAAAATATCACATGTTTGTGAAATAAAAAAAAAGCAGTACCTTTGCAGACCTATTTTAGAATAATAGAGTACAAAAATTAAAAGATATTAAACGTGAATACATTAAGTTACAAAACAATATCAGCTAACAAGGAAACAGTAAATAAAGAGTGGTTGTTGGTTGATGCGGAAGGAGAAACTTTAGGACGTTTAGCAAGTAAAGTTGCTAAATTGATTAGAGGAAAGCATAAGGTTAACTACACTCCACATGTTGATTGTGGTGATAACGTGATTGTGATTAATGCTGAAAAAGTGAATTTAACAGGAAAGAAATGGACAGATAAGTCTTATATCCGTCACACTGGATATCCTGGAGGGCAAAGAGAACTTTCAGCTCAAAAGATGTTAGAAAAACATCCAGAGAGATTAGTAGAGTATGCTGTGAAAGGAATGTTACCTAAAAACAGATTAGGAAGTGCATTATACAGAAACTTACACGTTTACGTAGGAGCAACTCATAAACAAGAAGCTCAAAAGCCTAAAGAAATTAAATTAGATTCAATCAAATAATTATATGAGCGTAATTAATACAATTGGAAGACGTAAGTCTTCTGTCGCTAGAGTTTATTTGTCAGAAGGGACAGGTAAAATGACTGTGAATAAAAGAGATTTTTCAGAGTACTTCCCAAAAGGAGTATTACACTATAAATTAAGTCAACCATTTTTATTAACTGAAACAGAAGGAAAGTATGATGTTAAAGTTAATGTAAAAGGTGGTGGAGTTAATGGTCAAGTAGAAGCTATTCGTTTAGCGATCTCAAGAGCATTAGTAGAGGTTAACCCTGAGTATAAGCCTTTATTAAAAGCTGAAAGCTTAATGACTCGTGACCCTAGAATGGTTGAACGTAAGAAACCAGGTCAGCCAAAAGCAAGAAAGAAATTTCAATTTAGTAAACGTTAATATCACAATAAAGTTAAATAAAGCCCTCTTTTTACAGAGGGCTTGTTTAGTATCTAAGCATTTCAGATCGATGATAATCGCTACTGAGATTGCTGCTGAGAAAATCGTGACGTTATCAATATATAACTCAGTAAAAAGAAAGTAAACAAAATGGCAAAATTACAATTTGATGAAATGTTAAATGCGGGAGTGCATTTTGGACATTTAAAAAGAAAGTGGAATCCAGCAATGGCTCCTTATGTATTCGAAGAGCGTAAAGGAATTCACATTATTGATTTGAACAAGACTGCTGCTAAGGCTGAAGAAGCTGCTGCTGCATTGAAGCAAATCGCTAAATCAGGAAGAAAAATTTTGTTTGTTGCAACTAAAAAGCAAGCAAAATCTATCATAGAGGATAAAGTTAAGGAAACAAGAATGCCTTACATCACAGAAAGATGGCCAGGAGGAATGTTGACAAACTTTAAAACTACTAGAAAAACAATCCG
>JAUHZI010000183.1 GCA_030426105.1 Bacteroidia bacterium
TAGCTTATGTACGTCAAAAGATGTTTAAGTTTAAAGATGCCATTCAGGTTTTTACTAATGAACAGAAAACGAAAGTTGCATATACCATCAACGCTGATCGAATTATAGATTTTAATGCTTGTTATAGCTTTAAAAACGAAAATGAGGAAGAATTAGGTAAAGTTGGAAGAAAAGGAATGAAATCTTTATGGAAAGCCAGTTATGATGTATTTACACATGCCAATGATAAAGAATTCCAAATTAAAGAAGAAAACCCTTGGGCAAAAGTTTTCGATTCACTTCTTGGTGAAGTCCCAGTAATTAGTATGTTTACAGGATACCTGTTTAACCCTAAGTACATTGTTGAAACAAATGAAGGAAAACCTGCTGTACGTTTAACAAAAGAACCTTCTTTTTGGGGAAGAAAATTTAAGCTCGAAAAGTTGGGGGATATTAGCAATGAAGAAAGTGAGCGTATCATTCTTTCATTAATGATGATGTCGTTGTTAGAACGAAGAAGAGGTTAATATGGCAGGATTAGCAACTAAAGAAACCAATAAGAATGTTGCTGACTTTATTGAAAGCATAACAAACAAATCTAAACAAGAAGACAGTAAGATATTACTTCAATTGATTGAAAAATCAACAGGTTATCCTCCTAAAATATGGGGAGATAATTTCATTATTGGTTTTGGAAAATATACTTATACACGAAAAAACGGGAAAGAAGAGTTTGAGTGGTTTAATGTTGGTTTTGCTCCAAGAAAAACTAAAATCACATTGTATTTAACAATGGACATCAGTCAAGAAACTAAGCTCCTCTCCCAATTGGGAAAATGTAAATGGGGAAAGGGCTGCTTATACATTAATAAACTAGCTGATATTGACCTTGCTATTTTAGAACAATTGATTAAGAAAAGTAAAGATGCTCAATGGCACACTTGATTACTAATGGAAGCATATGAGAACTAGTATTTTCAACTTTACCCTCCCTACTAATTTTGAGTTAATTATTGAGACTCCTATTAGGGTTCGTTTGACTAATCATACTGTACAATTTGACCATCAACCTCCTTTTGTAGATGTTTCGCTTAACAAACTTGAGAATATCAAAACTCAAAAAGGATCTGACTTTCTTGAACAATACATTTTATGGACAGAAGGTTTTCAAACACAAGTTATTTCAAGTCAGATTAACGAATTCAATACCTATAAAACCTATATTGTAGAGACTTATACTGATGCTGTTTTCCAAGAAAGTCACTTTCAAATCAGCTATTTTAATGCTTGTATCATTTTAGATGAAATTTGGTGTTTAGAGTTTCAATTTGTATATGAAACTAAAGATAAAGCGAAGTACCAAACCATATGCGAAACTACCTTTCAATCTCTTATTGTTATGGGAGATGCCTCGATTTGGGTGAACTCTTTCGAACAAGCTATACTAGAAACGCAACAAGTTAATAAAGCTGAGCTAACTCATCAAAAAGAGGAAAAGTTACTAGATATCCCTCCTTTCCAAATCCCTAAAGATCATCAAGAGTTTATTCAAATCGATGAATTTGAATTTGCTTTTATTGAAGAAAGCTGTTATTGGCATACCGTTGAATTTAGTCATAAACTATACATTCAAATTAAAGCTAAAACTTCTGCTATTGATGCTGCTAAAACCGCTGAATTATTAGAATATGGTTACGAACTTGAAGAGGGAGAAATTCAGCTTTCATTTGATTGCAGTGAAATCTTTCAGCAAGGGATTCCAACAGGAGAGTTTAGCTTTGAAGAAGGGAAATCAGGAACTCCACATTATATTCATTTCCGTAATAGCGGTATCGGTTATGATTTTTATGGAACAACCACACTCCAAGGTGGCTGGCTAGGTATCAATGGTATTTTTAAAAAGTCTTATCAAGATTTCCCCTCTTTTACAATTAAATGCTATAAAAAACTAAATTCAAGTAAAATTAATTGGTCTAGTTATCAATTTACTTTGAATGAAGCCCTTCAAACTTCTCCTGATTTGGTTGAATACTTATGGATAAACAATTGGACTGAGGTCTCTTTTCCAAAGGAGGTCTTTCTATTTAAAAATCTCAAAAAATTAACTATTCATTCTCCATCGAACCGCTCTAAAGAAACCGTTAAAGCATTAACTGAAATTGATGAAGCTATTGGTGACTTATCACAACTTACTGAATTACATATTAGCAACACTGCTATTCAGAGCCTTCCTGAATCAATTGGAAAACTTAAATTACTTGAGCGAATACACATTTCTAACAATCAAATCACAACATTACCAGATCAAATTTTTACACTTCCAAATTTAAAATATTTGTGGGCTAGTCGTAATCAAATTCAAATTATTCCAGAAAAAATTAAACTGCCTCAAATAATCAACATTGATTTATCGAACAATCAACTTAAAACCTTACCAGAAGGTTTAGCAACTCAACCTTTATTAAAAACGATAAACATTGACAATAACCCATTAATTAATCTACCTGAAACCTACAATAATATTGAGCTCGAACTCAATATTAATGACAAACGTAGATTGCTCAATTATGACTACCTAGGTGCAGATGGAAAAGGAACCGTTTCATGGGATAACATTTCGTTTTTAGCTAAACATGATGCTCAATTATCCCTTCAGTTTAAGGAAGCAATTCAAGATACTATATTAGAAAAACATCAAAAAGCGCTCGAGCAATTGGCATTAAAAGCTGTATGTATTAACACTACTGAAGTTGATGATTATTCACAAACAGGAAATACTAGGTTTGGGGGGTTACCAGATTTACCTATGGGAGAAAATTATCCGACATGGCCTTATAAATACGATAAAAATATAACTGATTATCACTTGATTTTTATTGGGCAACTCAACTGTGAAGAGTTAGCTCCTTATCAAGATTACCTCCCTAGAACAGGAATGCTCTACTTCTACTTACAAGATGAAGAAAGCTTTAACTGCAAAGTCATTTATCACCCAGAAGAAGAGCTCCAATCAGCTATAAATTTAAAAGAACAGGAACTTACTTTTTTTGATAATACTGAACCATACAATCCTTTTAAAACACAGTTTTCTTCATTCGTTGCTCTTCCCTCTTTTTATATTGGTATCAATTCGTAAATGCTCCTGAACTTAGTAACTTAGAAGATTATAACCATGAAGATAACAAAGCGTTTACAGAAGAAATAAGAACACAAGTTGCAAAAGCTTTAGGTAAAAAAGGTGTATATAGAGCATGGAATAATTGTTATTATCAAGATGAGCACCACAGTATTAATGATTATGTCTTTACTCAACATGAATCACCTCAGGAGCAAGCAGCATTAAAACATAAAGGAAATCCTGAAGATTGGATTGTATTATTAAAAGTATGCGCAGACAACAATAACGGTTTTTGTTTTTGGGATGCTGGAGAGCTTTTTTTCGTTATTCACAAAAGTGATTTAGCAAAAAAAGATTTTAGTAATGTATACGCCTGCATAGAAAGCAGTTGATACTGGATTCAATCTTGATGTATTGAGATTAAACGGTAGCTAAAAGGCGTCCATAAACTCGCTTTAACATTAGCCTATTTTAGAATACTATTTACCCACGAATTACAAGTAAAGAAACAAGAATAACTTCCCTTAGCTTGATAAAAAAAGTCCATGCTTCCATACCCCTGAATTGGCTTTGTATCACTTTCATTGAAGTACATCAGTATGTTTCTTTTTATACAAATTAATTGCTCTTCTGTAATCTGAATTTTCGTCCAGTTATTTTGAACTTTTTGGTACTTTGTAATATGCAACAATGTAGGGCTATCAAGAAATAAAGCATTAAAAGCTGTCTTAACTTTTAGATCACTAAAAGAAGGTGTGTTTAAATAAAAATCTTTATCTCCCCACCCTATTGCTAGATATTTACAATCTAGGTTAAGAAAATCAAAATCATGGTTGGGTAAAATCAAATCTAAATGCACACCATTTGTTTGGATGTAAATACTGTTTGTTTTTTTATTTTCAGTATCAATGCTCTCCATATTCACAGTAATATGTGTTAGCAATAAAGCAACTAGTAAATAGATTACAGGACATAAACCGATAGCCAAAAATAGCCTTTTTAATAACTTTTTCATATCGTGAATTTGTTTTCAAAATTTTGCTAGAATAATAAAAAACAAACTTCAATTATATTTCAGTAATTTCAATTAATTAGCAGAAATATCTGATATACACACTCCTTATTTATTATTTCTCTTTTATTATCTTTTCAGAATACTTTCCCTTTTCAGTGGTTATCTTCATAAAATAAGATCCAACACTTAACATCTCCATGTTTAGGTCTACCTGATTAAGTTCATTGGTATAATTTTTAGAGAGTACCTGCTTTCCACTATTGTCAAATAGTTCTATTCGTTCAATCTTCTCTCCCTGAACAGTTATTGTTGAATATACAGGATTAGGATATATTATGATTGGTGAAATCGTTTCTGAGGAAATTTGGTTTGTTGACAAAATTTCGCCACTTGTAGTCATACGTTGAAACCAAATATTCAATTTTCCATTTCTTGTATCTCCCCAAGTTGCATTCAATGTATCTTCTTGTAGTTTTACACACATAAAATCATTTCCTGCGTTTTCCAATACTGAGTCATAAATAACTGTTTGATTAGTTATTTGAAAATTAGGGGCAAACGTAATAGAATCTTTATTTCTATAGGCTGCCCAAATTTCTGTTTCTGTTTTAAATGTACTATCTGTTCCATTTCTTCTGTCCCTCCAGGTCACGATTAAGTCTCCATCATTATCAAAATCTCCCCAAATTAAATCTTGCATTCTGTCATTAGCAACTGGATCATCATTAAGACGAATAGGCGTCCCCCAGCTACTGCCTGCATCCAATGATTCAACAAGGTATACATCTAAATCTCCTGTGACTGCACTTAAAAAAACATATGCCAAATGATTTGCATCAACGGGGTTACACAACAATACAGATCCTTTTTTAGCTAATGGATAATCTGATAGATTAGAAGGAGAGGAAAAAGTTGTTATAGTACGATGCTCCATGTCTATCCCTCCATTATTTGATGATGCTAAAAAGTTTTGAAGATAAAAACTTTGTGATAATGCAAATGAGGGGTATGTACCGTAAAATATCCCCGAACTACTCACAGCTGGAAAACACATTGGTAAAGGGTTAATCCCACCAGCTAGCCAACCTACTGTATCAATATACCTTGTTGTAAAAGTATTCCCTCCATCATTAGATACTGATAAATAAGGATTATAAGGCGCATTTGTACGGTTTAAATTAAAAGTTGCTACATAAATATATCCTTGTGTTGCACTATTTGACCTATCTATAACCATCCAAGGACGGTCGATAGGCCATTTTGTTCCATCATAATTCGTATTAATGACTTCTGTAGGAGTTCCCCATGTTACTCCTCCATCTATCGATTTACAAAGATAAATCCCGCCAGTT
>JAUHZI010000002.1 GCA_030426105.1 Bacteroidia bacterium
AATAGCTTGTAAACCAAAGCTTAGCATACTCATAAAGAAAGGACGAAGTGTTTCGTCTGTGTTTCTTTTTTCCATTTGCTTACCAGCAAGCTTTACAATTTTACTAATGATAATTTTTCCTACCCACATAACGATTAGGGCTAAAACAATTGCTTTTACTATTGGAAGAATTGTTCCTGTAAAAACTTCACTACTTAGAATTTTCTCGAAGTCCATTTTTTTGATTTTTTAATTAAATTTTAAATTTTCCGAATGCAAAGATATTCCATTTTTAAAAACATGAAAATGCTTTGTTTAAAATAACAAATCAATAACAATTTAGGCGGAAGCAATTGCTACAACACTTATTTTAATGCCTTTAAAATAATTTAGTGTTAGACAGCATGCTTCAATGGTTGATCCTGTTGTAATGACATCATCTACAAGGAGGATATGTTGATAATTGAGTACCGATTTATCTGTTAGGTTAAAAATATCACTTACATTTTCCCAACGGTTGTATTTTGATTTTCTAGTTTGGCTGTCTGTATCAACGGATCTGATTAGGGTTTGTTTATCAATAGGAGAGTCAATAATTGCTTGTATACCAAGTGCAATATGATAACTTTGATTATAACCTCTTTTTTGTTGTTTGTGTGGGTGAAGAGGCACAGGAATTATGGTGTCAATGTTTAAACCTAGTTCTAAAATTTCTTTTCCAACTTCTTTTCCCAACTCTTCTCCTGCAGTTTTATTTCCTCCATATTTTAAGTCGTGAATAATGTTTTGCACAGTTCCTTTCTTATTGTATTTGAAAGTTGTAAATGCATGCTCTAAAGGAGTCCTTCCCCAGAATAACTTTGCGATATGGTTATCCTTGTCTTTATAGTAATATGTTCTAGGAAGGTTAGTCCAACATGTAATGCAAATTGAACGGTTTCTATTGGATATGGTTCCATTGCACCCTGGACAGATATTGGGATAGAATAGGGATAGAAAACTTTGAATAAAATTCATTAGATGCAATTTTTATGAAAATATTCAATGTTTTGATAGAGTTGTATGAGTTGTTGGTCACTAATGTTCTTGTTTTTATTGGACTCTAAGTCAATAAAGATTTTGTTGATTAATTCGAGGTCAATTCCTGATTTTAAATGAATTTTTTGAATTACGGTTTCGTCCAGCTCTCCAAACTGAATATAGTAACGCTGCTTGATAAACGTAATAAAGTTGTGCTGAATGTGTTTGATTATTTTATCGTGACGATTCTGTTGCTGGTATAGTTTAGCAATAACTTCGATAAACTCGAGACTTGTATTGTTGTTATTCTCTATTGCTGGTATTATTCGTTGTTTTCGTTTACTCTTGATTAGCATATATAATATTAACCCTATAATGCTTAGGACAAGGGCTATTGTTAATGCAGGAACCTTGAGAATATACTGAAGTGGACTTGCTCTCGAAAACTCTTTAGGTTTTTGAAGTTTGTCGGGGTTACTTTCTCCTCTGTAAGTAGAGTGTTTTCCATAATTCTCATGCCAATAATAGTTTCCTTTAGGTAAATGAGAAAAGATAAT
Organism: Bacteroidia bacterium; assembly: GCA_030426105.1. Classification (GTDB taxonomy): domain Bacteria; phylum Bacteroidota; class Bacteroidia; order Flavobacteriales_D; family Parvicellaceae; genus S010-51. Next base: position 1,557 of record JAUHZI010000002.1, read on the forward strand.
TTCGGCATGTTTTTTTCCATCTTTAGTTGCTACAAATGCATTGGAAAAAGCATCTGGAATACTATGGAAAATAAAAGAACCTTTTCCATAATTGATTTTAATACATACAGTACTCATGTTTTCTATATGCGCTAGTTCAATAGCTTCGTTATTCAAAGCTTCTTCATTAAGCACTAACCAGTTTTTGTACTTTGGTAATTTATGATAATTTAATGTAGGGTTTTTGAGTAGTAATTTATTTTTTTGTTTAAAGGTTGGGTGGAAAAAGTTGAGTCCAACAACTGTATCAGCTTCAACATAAAAAGGTGTTGTTGAGTTGGGCAGAATGTATTCAATAAATTCATTATGCAGGCTTTCAAAAGCTATTACTGCATGGTTTCCATCATAAACAAAGTCAAATAAGTAATCGTTATCTTCAGATTCTAAATTAAAGCTCTCACCAACAGAAATATAAATATTAGGGCTCTTATTTTCATTCTTTAATGGAAGCTTTTCACTTAAGCTAGCATAATAACTGGTTTGTATTCTCTGAATAGATTTAGTATGCTGGTGTCTTTCTAGTAGTTTGTATAAGAAGTGAGTTCCGTTGGGATTAATTTTTTTCTGTGGAATTTTTTCAAAGGGCTCCTCAACTATAGTAGAGTCATTAATATGTTCTTCATTTTGAGAGCTACTTGCATTTCCTTTAGAGGGTTTACTCAATGAATTGACTAGAAATAGAACTACAATAACAAAAACGATTGAAGCACCAAGTATGATATATTTTTTCCTGTTATTCAATTTTTATTTTGTTGCAAGTTCTTTAAGTAAGGTTTTAAATTTTGGTTCTATAGCTGAATAATCTTTATCAGTTATGGTATAGTTACCATACCAAACAAATTCAAATATTGAAACGCTTTCATTAAATAGTTCATATTGCTTTTTTCCTCTCATTTCCATTAGATATGAAATATTCGTTTTTTCTTTCTTCCAAGTAATCCATTTTTTTTCTGAAAGGTCTTTAAGTACAAAAATAAAATAGATTCGTACAGCTAAGCGATAGTCATTATTAGCTAGTGCTTCTTCAAGCATTAATTCTAGTTCAGATTTTGTAATTTCTACAGGGGCTTTTTCAAGCTCAACCTCTTTGACTGTTTTTCCTTTATCACTAACATTAGTATTGATAAAGAGTATATATATTATAAAACCTAAGAAAACAGCTAGAAGTGTATATAATAGAATTGATCCAAGTGTGCCCATACCTTCACCGTTATATGATGAGGTATTGTTATTTCTACGACTACTGCTTTCAGTATAATTTTGTTCACGGTTTTTAGAGTAATATTCTCCAGTTTCTACATCGCGTTCTTTGGATTCGTAATATGAAAACTCTTCACCTTCTCCATGTTTATACTCTTCATTATATTCATAATCTTCGAATTCATAATCTCGAGGTCTCTCTCCATTATTTTGAGCATATTCACCATCATAAGACTCTTCTTCATACTCATAATAACTAGCTTCTTGTTGATTGCTTTCAAAGTCTGAGCGGTTAAATTCTTCTCCTTGGGCTTTAGCATTTCCTCGAGCCTCTCTTAACATTGTTTTTCTAATTTTTTTCCAATGTTTAGGATTAAATTCTTGCTGTTCAGGCTTAGAGTTTAGATAGTCCTCTTGAGGTCCATTTTGCCCTATAACAAGTAATGGAAAAATAAAAAGCACTATGTTAGTCAAGAGTTTGTTCATGCTGTTTTAAAAATCACCTTCGTCTTCTGATTCGTATGTTTTACTTTTGGTGCCAAACGTTTCCATTTGTTTTTTTAATGCTGTGGCTTCTTCCTGTTCCTTTATACTGTAGTAAGCTATACTATAACTTGTAAAAAAGACATTGGTAATAATGCCAAACAATGCAAAATAAAAAACGGCCCAGATACAGTTTTTTACTAAAAAGTATTCATCAGCCAAAGGCAATAAGAACCAGTCTAATACCATACCCAACACTAATTCTATGGGGTTACCGACTTCTAGAAGGAAAGGAAGAAAGATGATTAAAAAGATTAATAATAGAAAAGCAGATGAAATCCCTAAGGTGTTACCCCAAGATTTTTTAGCAAAATATAGTCCTTTATTAATTCCTTGAAAGAAACGGGTGTTTTCCATAACTCCATAAGTTAAAGGCATAATAAAGAAAGGAATAATAAAAACCGAGAGTAGAGTTATTCCTAGTGGTAAAGTTCTAAAGCAGAATAGTAAAAATATAGATAGTGGTAATGTTTTTACTAGGGCTTTAATTAAGAAGTTTCTTTTTTCTTTTCTAGAAATATTAGGGTTGGCGGTTTTGTGTATATTATAAAAATTATAAGCTATACTCAGCGTCATCGTTAAAACTAAAATAGAAAAGTAAAATAGTGAAAAATTATTCATATCCATTGAGAAGGCCATTTCCATATTTTGAAACCAGTCTAATTCAGCATTTCCATAAATGTCATTATTATAGAAATAAATAGTTCCAATAGTAAATAGAGGTACTGTAATCAATAGGACCTTTAGATTTTCACCTATTTTCTTGCTAAATAACAATACAGAGTCGGTAAACAATTCTCCAAAATCTCTTATTTTGAAGAAGGTAAGTTCCCTACGTGGAATATAAACAGGTTGTTCTGTGATTTTTTCTTCAAAGTTTGTTTTTCGAGCTACAATGTATGGATATATGACAAAATATAGTACCATAAAACTAAATGAGCCTAAGATGATAAACCATTTAATCCACTCTGGCCACTCTGATTGTGCATTTCCTCCTGCTATTTGAATAACAGTATGTCGAGTAGCATAACCTTCTATAAAGGCAGCAATGATGATAATAGGTATTATTCCAATCATTATTTTCACCCCTCTTTTAGCAGATATTGATAAGGATTGTAATCTTGTTAGTGTTTTTGGGAATACCAGACCATTACCCATTGTTATACCAGCAGCTCCAGCTAACACAATTGCAGGAATTTCAAAAGCACCATGAATCCATATGGTTAAAAAAGAAGTCATTAATAAACCTCTTACTTTGAAAAACCACTGAAAAGCACCTACCATTATGCCATTAAAGAATAAGAAAATTCCTGATCCAATTGAAAAAAACAAACCTAAAACGAAGGTCAGTAGTGCAACCCTAAGGTTATTCATCGCTATACCGATGAAAGAATCCATTTCTGTTCCTGTTCCATAGATATCCATTGGTTTTCCGTTTTTGATATTACTTTCAGTAACATCAACATAATCGTATCCTATGACTGCTCCTAAAAAGTCAGGATCATCGATTGTGGAGACAATACCAATTAACATTCCAATGGTCAAGACCAAAAATGCAGCTAGTAATGCTTTGCGAGAACGATACATTTCTAAAGGAAGGTCGGTTGTCCAAAAGTGTAATAAACGTGAAAGCGGTTCTCTTTTCTTTTTATAGATAGAATGAAAAATCTTTTGGGCAAGGGAATTTAAGTAAACTCTTACACTTCTTTTTGAATAGTGTGTACGAGCATATGCTAAATCGTCGGTAATCTCAACAAATAAACGACTCATTTCATCAGGGTCGTTTATTGCCTGTTTCGACATTTTCTCGAACTTAGCCCACTTTTTTTTGTTTTGATTTATAAAAGAAGTTTCTTTCATTCTCTATATAGGTAGTAGAATAAGGATAAAGATAAACTTATTTTTTTATCTACCTAGATGTTCTTTTGTATAAAAAAGATTTACGTTTTGATAAGTTTAATCTTTCTTTGAAGTGTTTTAGCTGTTATGTTAAGTAAATAAACTCCTTTTGGAAGTGTGGCAATTTCGATATGATTTACTCCTTTAATCAAGTTGTTTTTTTGAATCAACTTCCCATTAAGTGTAGTTAATGATAATTCTCCGCTATGTTCTAATTGAATATTTATAAAGTCATTAGCTGGGTTAGGGTATACCAAAATATTTTGATGCGTTTGTTCATTGATAGAAACTGTCCCAACATATACTAAAATAGAATCAGTGATTTCACAACTTCCCATTTCAACTGTTAATTCGACTAGGTATGCCCCAGGAAAATCGAATGTATGATATGGGTTTGATAAGGTTGAATTATACCCATCTTTAAAATCCCAAAAGTAGTTTGAACCAACTGAACCAGTACTGTAGAAGAAAATAGAGTCGTGAGTATTAATACTTGTTTTATTTGCATCAACAACCACTGTTGGCATAGGCTTTATCACAACATTTATGGTTTCTTCATCAAGACAGTTTCCTATTTTTCCTATAACACTGTAGGATGTGACGCCTTCAACTTCAATTGTAACAGTAGCTGTTGTATCTCCTGTACTCCATTCGTATCTATCTGCTCCAGAAGCTGATAGTTGTATACTATCTCCTATACAAGCTAATATTTGGTTTTGATTAACTGAAAGATTAGGAACTTCATCCACAACAATACGAGTGTAGCTTGTATCTTTGCAACCATATATATCCGTAATAATGACTGTATAGTCGGTTGTGACTATAGGTGAGACAATATTTGTTTGGTTATTGGGAAGTCCATTATCCCATTCATAGGTTACGCCAGTGCCTCCGTTGTGGTTTACTGATACTGTGCTACTACTTCCTACACAAATTGTATCTTCTTCTGAGCCAATACCTTCGATTCCTCCAAAATTTCCGATTTCGACAGTATCTTTTTTTACACAACCAACAGCATCTCTAGCATGTACATAATAAGTACCAGCAGGTAATCCAGAGAATACATTATTTGTCCCAAAGTTAGTACCATTATCAATACTATATTCAAATGGAGCTTCACCAATATATGCTACAACATTAATCGCTCCATTAGTAGCTCCACAAAATTCATTTTGTTTAATAATTGAGTCTTCGATTTCTTGTTCGTCGATAAAGAAGTTTACGGTTTCTTGACATCCATAACTATCTTGTATTTGTAAGATATAGTTTCCTGAGGTTAAGTTGGTATTGCTATAGTCTGGTCCAGATTGGAAAGTAGACCCTCCATCAATAGAAAAGTCATATGTTCCAGGAGTGGCTAATGTAACAGTTATTGAACCTAACGTTACTCCATCGCAAGAAACAGGAGTTTCTACAGTTGTAGGAACAATAGCAGGGTTTTCTGAAATTGTCACAGTTGTATCTACTACACAGCCAAAGTTATCTTGTAAAACTAGGTCAAAATCTCCTGGGGATAAGTTGTCAGCTTGATTAATATTATTAAAGTTTCCTCCTCCATTAAAACTATAACTGTAGTTTCCAACTCCATTAGCAGCTGTAATAATAATTTGTCCAGTATTCTGACCACTACATGATGGAGTAACAGAGACATTGGTTATTTCTAAAGGAAAAGCAACGCTTTCTGTGGCATTTGCTGTACACCCATCAGAATCTTCGACAACAATATTATACGTTCCTCCTACTAAGTCTGGATAGGTGGTTACATTGGAGAAGTTAGAGCCGTTATCTATGCTATAAGAGTATACTCCAGTCCCTCCACTAGCTATAATTTCGAAATTACCAGATTGATTAGTACAATCCTCAACTGTATTTAACACATATACTGATAAAGATCCAGGAACATCAATATCCATTTGACTTGTACAATTGTTATCATCTACCATAATTACAGTATAAGTTCCCCCTGTTAATCCACTAAAAATGGAATCAGATTGAAAAGTTACACCGTTATCAATACTGTAAGTATAAGGAGCTGTTCCTCCAGCTGGAGTAATTTCTATTTCTCCATTATTTCCACTACAGTCTAACGCCTCACCAGTTGCTGTAAATGAACATTGGGCACTAATACCAACGCACGTAATTAAAAATAGTATTGTTATGGTTAAAGCCTTCATTATTATTTAATTAAATTAACGTGTCCCTTGTAACTATGTTCTACACCAAAGAAATCAAAACAAGTCAATGTCCACACATACGTATCTTGTTTTACAACAGACCCTCTATAAGTTCCATCCCATGGTTGAAATTTATCAGTATAATAAATCAAAGTCCCCCATTTATCAAATACTCTAAACACTAAACCTTCTTCTTTAAATGCATAATTTTTGAAAAAGAAAGTGTCGTTAACACCATCACCATTAGGAGAAAATGTATTAGGCATATAGATACTTGTTACAGGGTCGACTCTAACGGTATTGTAACTGGTATCAAAACATGCATGATTGGTTTCAACAATTAATTCTATTGTAAATGTACCTGTATCACTATAAATATGGGTTGGTTCGAATGCAATATCATAGATCTCATCTCCAAAATCCCAAGAATAGTGGCTAGCACCGATAGAATTATTGTCAAAATATACTTCAGACTCATATACATTAACTAGTTCAGGAACAACTCTAAAATCGGATATTGGGTTATGCCAAATCCATAGATAATCTTCGATGTATAGACTATCATAACACCCTAGTTCATTTAGTGTTATAAGTTCTACATGAATAGAAGAGTCAGCAGTATTGCTTGTATTGTAGAAACACTTTGAAGGATTTTGTTCAAATGACGATTCACCATTAGAAAAGTTCCATTGCCAAATTAAATTAGAACTCGTTGAGTTGGATTGCGTATAATCGTAAAATTCTACACATAGCGGATTACAAGATTCTGTAATATTACTTACGAAGAGATTTGTTGGTTTAGCAAGCACATTAACGCTTCTTATAATTGTGTCTAAACATCCTTGATCAGTGGTTACAACTAATTGTACGTCATATGTTCCATGGGTTATATAAGTATGGTTAGGGTTTGGAAAACTAGAGGTATTATTATTGTAATTAACATTAAAATCCCATTGCCATTCAACAATTGATCCCTGAGATATGGTTGATATATTATTGAACTCTGTTGGTGGTTGGTTTTCACATACAGTTGTATTTGTGAAGTTGGCTATTGGTAATGGGTATATTTCGATGGAAAAGCTAGTATCGTTTACACACCCCTCATTTGACACGGTTGTATATAATACTGTATAACTTCCAGGAGCATTGTATTTGTGTGCTGGATTTAAGTTATAGTCAGTAGGTGACCCATCTCCATAAGATACAAATGAAGTTGAAATATTACTTGGAGCGTTAATTGAAGAAGAGTCTCTAAATCTAACACTATCATATAGACATTCATTTTTTGCAATGAGATGAGGACGGGGAACTGGGTGAGCTGTTATTGTGTTTTCAACAGTATCTTGACATCCATAATCTGTTGTTACGATTAAAGAAACGTTATGTTCACCATCTGAACTGTATAGGTGACTTGGGTGTTGTGTTGTGCTTGTAGTATTATTATCATCAAAGTTCCAAAACCATTGGTTAATAACTCCAAAATTTGTAAAAGATTGGTCTTGAAAAACAATCGAGTCGTAAAGGCATTTGTCTTGCCAATCAAAATTAGCTTGAGGGTCAGAAACAAATACATCATATTGAAAAGGAGCTTCTACACATTCATGTTCAACGGTAATCTGGTATTGCCCTCCTTCAGGATATGTGAAAATTAATGTATCTTCACTTTCAATGGTTCCATTTACAGTGAAAAAAGAAGTACAACCGTCTTTTTTTACGAGCAGAATAGAATCGTCAGGACATATTGTATTATCTCCTATGATTTCGAAGTATGGATCACAGGATTGGCAAATTGTTTCGAAGTGTCCATTCATATCTCCAACATTAGGTGTAGAGATTCTTCTTTGTCCATTATAATCAATCATGTTGAAGTTTAAATCAACAACAGTAGGAGATACAGCTTGAGAATTTATAGCGTATGTTTTGTTTTGGCAACTTGTAGTTAGGTTAGTATCTAATTTTAAGATAAAAGGGTCAAATTCGCTTGAACCAAGAGAATTAAGACCATCCATAGCTGCTAAATAAAAATTATCATATGCGATAACCTTAGACATTTTATCTGTACCTGAACCACCATATACGTTGGTACTTAATAACCCTCCATTATTATTTAACCTTAGAATTAAGGCATTATCTCCAGTCATTGGTTCAATTAACGAAATTCCTACCGTTGTGTGGTTTGATTTACCACTCAATAAAATCTCATTTCGTTGACTATCAAAACTCATTTTTTTGGGCTGATCATCATCTCCAGCATTTCCATATGTAGATGACCATATGGTGTTTCCTTGGTTATCGATTTTAAACAGTAGAATATCTGGATCTGTTTCACTTCCATTTCCCAGTTTTGTTGTTGCTGTGGTTATCAAAATATTATTGTCGTTTGGATCGACTATAGCATTAGCTTCCCATTCTCTGTATATTGGTATATCAGGCCCAAGCCCATAACTTTTGGCCCACACCGTATTTCCATTGGCATCTAAGGCTGTTACATTAACATCTGAAGTAGGATTTAATGCATACCAAACAAAGCAATAGTTTCCATCAGAAAACTCAGCTACGCTATAACCTCTTGAACTCATTCCTGGGTTGTCTATCTCTTTCTTCCATGCTAAATTCCCTAAATTGTCAAACTTAAAAATTACAGCTTTGTTTCCATTACTATACCCTGTTGCAATAATGTCTCCTGTTGATGTTTCTATTGCATCTGTAAAAAAATGAACATCGTCATACATTCTAGACCAGAGGTAGTTTCCGTTGGCGTCAAAAACAGTAACACTTCCTGTTTCTTTACCAAACATATAGAATCCTGCAACCAATAAATTATTATTTGAAATTTCTTTAACACTTCTACCTCCATCTGAGTGCTTGTGCTGTAGTCCTATTGATTTATAAAATAAGAGTTCGCCACAACTATCAACTTTCATCATTAATACGTCACAGCCATCAACAGGAGCAGCTCCATGAACTTCTTGTTGACCGACAAAAACAGCACCATTATCAAATGTCTTTGTCATGTCAAAAAACTGTTGAGTGTGCGCTTCTTTAAATGTTTTAATATACGTTTTTATCTGAGCATTAACATTGTTAATTCCCGAACATAGTAATAGTGTGAAAAGTAATAGAAGAAGTCTCATTATTTCTGGTTTTTATGAAGTAGTTTTTCTTCCTCCTCTTTACCAATCTCTTCTACAGTTATTAATTCATTTGGATAGCCAGTTAATTGAACAATTTTAGTAATATAAGCAACAGTTGATGTTTTGCTATTCGCTTCAGTTTTAACCAGCATAATATCGTCTTGTTGATCAAATAATAAAATCTCCCCTCCAATTTGCTGAATATTTGTTTTTAGTTTAGGGCCTAAATTCGGGCACATTAGTGCATTATCACCTATATGAACCTTAAACGTTTTGGAATTATTGGCGTTTTCTTGCGCATGTATGTTACTAGAAAACAATACAGTAATTAAAATCAATAAAAAGACAGTAGTTTTCATAGCTAAATATTTTATGATGTGTTAATTGAGGGTGCTGTAAACTATTGAACAATCAGTTTAATTTCTCGATAGGAGTTCAAAGTTCTAATATTACCAATATACATTCCTTTAGGAATATCTTGTAGTGTTATTTGATTCGTGCCTGAGAATAATACTTGTTGAAGTACTGTTTTTCCAGAAAGATCAATTAAACTAAAATCAGCATTATTATTCATTTCAATATTGATATAGTCCATAGCTGGATTAGGGTATACTAAAATATCTCCTTCTGATAACTCATTAATAGAAACAGTTCCAACATATACAAGAATTGTATCTTGGTCTTCACAGCCTCCCATTTCTGTAGTTAAAATAACATAGTAAGCACCAGGAAAATCGAAATGATGAAACGGAGCAGATTCTTGAGAAGAAAAACCATCGCCAAAGTTCCAAGTTGTGGTAGAAGTAACCGAACCTGAACTAAAGAAGAATATTGAGTCCCCTGTGCTGATGCTTGTTGTGTTTGAAGAAGCTACTGCGGTTGGAGAGGGTTTAATAATAATTACCATTTGTTCACTGTTAGAACACTGACCGTTATAACCTGTAACTGTTATTGTTTCATTTCCTATAGCTACATAATTCATTACATCAGTTGTGTCTCCAGTACTCCAAATATAATTTGTAGCTCCATATGCAGTTAACTGGATACTATCACCAATACAGGCTTGCAGTTGATTATCACTTAAGGATACAGTTGGCGTAATTTCTACATAGATAGTTGTTTCAGAGGTGTCTTTACAGCCATAACCATCAGTAACAATTACCGAATAAGTAGTAGTAGTAGTGGGTGTTACTGTGTGGCTCTGTAAGTTGCTTAAACCATTATCCCAATCATAATCTGCACCTACTCCTGCATTATGAGATACAGAAACAATAGCACTACTTCCTAGACATACTGTATCATTATCTGATGGAGTTGTTACTATCCCTCCAAAATTCGTAACATAAATAGAATCTGTTTTTACACATCCTGTAGCGTCTTTTATTAGCACTACATGATGTCCTGCACTCAAATTATTAAATGTTCCTGTAGGGAGGTAGGTTGTTCCATTATCTATACTGTATTCATAAGGAGCAACACCTAAAAAACCAAAAACTTCAATATCTCCATCTCCGTAATGACAAAACTCATGATTAATATTTACTGAATCATCAACTAAATCAGCTCCAACTTGAAATTGAAAAGGAGAGGTACAGCCATATTGATCTGTAATATTCATCACATAAAATCCAGCAGTTAGGTTTGAGTTATTATAAGTAGTACCACTAGTAGAAGCTCCGCCATTTAAAGAAAAGTCATAACTTGCTCCATCAGTAAAAGTAATATCAACTGAACCTGGTCCACTTCCATTACACTGTTCATTTGTTGGAGTGATTGTAGGTGATATTGTGGGGTAAGCATCAACGGTTACCATAGTATCTACTTCACAACCATAACTATCTTTTATCACAACATGATAGGTTCCTGCACCTATTTCAGAATGGTTGCTATCGGTATAGAAGGATTGTCCTCCATCAAAACTGTACTGGTATAAAGGTTTCCCTAATGCGCCTTCTATTACTATTTCACCTGTATTATTAGCACAACTTGTTGTGAGAGCAATTGGTCCAACTTGCAAAAAAGGTTCGATTGTTTCTGTAAAGCTTAAACTACAACCAGTTGTATCTTGAACTTCGATATTGTAGGTTCCTATATTAAGGTTTTGAAAAGTAGGGTTATTTGTGAATGTAGCTCCCCCATCTATACTATATGTTACGGAATCAGTATTTCCTGTTAGTATAGTAATCACTCCCTGCCCGTCTGTACATTCTCTATCTATAGAGATGTCAACAGACATACATTGTGCTACTCCTAAGTTATATAGGAATATAGAAAGTATTAATAACTTAATTTTTTTTGTCATTTTTTATCTTAACAAGTTCACGTGTCCTTTTTTGTTATGTTCATTTCCAAAGAAGTCGAAACACGTTATTTTATATACATAGGTGTCTTGTTTTGCTGGCTCACCTTTGTAGTTACCATCCCATGGAATAAACTTATCTGTATAATAGATTAGTGTCCCCCATTTATCAAATATTTTAAAATCTACACCTTCTTCTTCTATGGCATATTGTTTAAAGAAGAAATCATCGTTTTCTCCATCTCCATTTGGAGTAAATGCATTAGGAACATATAATGAAACAACAGGGTCAATTCTAACACTTCTGTATGTTGTATCTTTACATCCATGAACTGTTTCAACAGCTAGTTCAATATAGTATGTTCCTGTATCTTTGTATGTATGATTAGGTTCAAAAACAGTGGTATACATTCCGTCTCCAAATGACCAGTCATAAAAGTCAGCTCCTATTGAGTTATTAGGGAATTCAATGTTTGATAAGTACATGTTTGTAAGTTCAGGAGTAACATTAAAGTCTGCAATAGGGTTATGCCATGCAGCTACGTAGTCAATAATTTCAATAGAATCGTAGCAACCAACATCATTTCGTGTTACTAGTCCTATTGTAAACAATGAGTCTTCAGTATTGCTAGAATTATGATAGCATTTTGAAGGGTTTTGGTCATAAACGGTATCTCCTCCATCTAAAGTCCATTCCCAATAGTTAATTGAGGTAGCATTAGAAAGTGAAACATCATAAAAATCAATACAAGCATCGGCACAAGCTTGAGTTATATTTGATGTAAATACAGCTGTTGGCTTTGCTAAAACTTCAACAGCTTGAGTAATGGTATCAAAACACCCTTTTTCGGTATTTACGACTAAACGAACATTATATATTCCATCTTGGTTATAATCATGCTGAGGGTTGGGCAGTGTAGAAACACTATTTACTGCTTCGTCAAAGTTCCATTGCCATCCCATGATACTACCAGAACTTACAGTTGAGCTATTAAAAAACTCTGTAATTCCAAAGTTTTCACATACTTCGGTGAAATTGAAGTTAGCAACTGGTCCAGGGTATATTTCTGTAGTAATAGAGGTGTTATCTATACAACCATTATTTGATATGACTATATAGCTGATGTTGTAAGTTCCTGCTGCAGGATATAAATGTTGTGGGTTTATATCTTGAATGATAGGGGATCCATCTCCAAAATCTAAAATAGTTTGATCAATATAATCAGGAAAATTAATGGTTGAAGAATCTTCAAATTGTACGGAGTCATATACACATGAATATGTAGTTAATAAATTAGCATTAGGAACAGGATGAACGATGACTGGCATTATTGTATCATCAATACAACCTTTATTTGATGTTGTAGTGAGGGTTACATTAAATGTTCCATCTGAAGAATATAAATGCGCGGGGTTTTGTTGTGAGCTAGTAGCTCCATTTTCACCAAAGTCCCATACCATGTTTTGGATATTTCCTGCCGAAATTATTGATTGATTTTGAAAATAAATAGAATCATACAAACAAGTTGTTAAAGGAGCACCAGTAGGATTTAGGTTTGTACTATTGGTAACGGAAAAGTTTGGTTCAGGTTGTGGGTGTATTGTAATGTTAAATTGTGATTGATTACAACCTTGAACAACATCAATTGTTGCTACTTCAGTTGTTGTTGATGCAGGGGTGTTAAATGTGGGTATATCACCTGTTCCTGCAGTTGGAAGACCAATATTTGGATTGTTATTTGACCACTCATAATTAACTCCAGGTTGATTGGAGTTTGGAAAAGGAATAGACATTACAATATCATTGGCACAACCCTCTTGATCACTTAATTGTGCAGGTGGGGTAGGACAAGGTATTTGAAATGTTCCTGTAGAAACTGGATACATACCTCCGCAATCAGCTGTAAATGCCGTGTTTCCTGATATAATTCGAATAGAAACATCTGTTCCACAAGGAACTTGAGGGAAGGTATATCTTACCCAATCATTATATGTATTGGCTTTACCATTACATTTACTAACATGTGTTGGTGGTTCAGAACAGTTAGGTAAGTCAGCTAAGGCAGTGTTTTGTAGGTTAATGTCTGGAGAACCAGATATCCTTGTGGTAACACCATTACTTGTTAAATCCAAATCCATCGTTGTAGATCCTGGACTTGCGTTACCGTGCCAGTGTTCTACCCATAATGTAAGCTCTCCTTGGCAACTCCCACAATATACAACCTGGACAGAGTGTGCTTGTGAAATCAATGCCGTTAGGACAAGTAAAATAGTAATAAGCAGTTGTTTAAACATAGTTTTGTATTTATGTTTTTATCAAATCTAATAATATTTTTATCATTAAATGTGATATTGTTGTCAATTTATTGACGCTAAGTTCTGTTAATAGTTGCCTTTTATTGTTAATAAATAATTATTTTATCCAAAATAGATGTTTTGTTAGTCGTAGTGTTTGTTTTTAGTATATAAACACCACTATTAATGTGTTCAGTATTTATAATGTATTCTTGGTCTATAATTGACTGGTTTAAATAGATAGTTTGACCATTTAAATTAATTAACTCTACGCTTTTTATATAATCTGATGCTTTAATCATAATTAGTTGATTTACAATACTAATTTTAATAATTGAAGACTGTTCATTAATATTGTCGTATGCTTGACAGTCTACAACATGAATTATGATAGAATCTTGATTTTGACAATTATTGTCGTCTGTACCTGTTAAATAAATAGTGGTATCTCCAGTTGTATTTAAGTTAAAGAAGCCTCCAGAAAAAACACTTCCGTTGGACCATAAATATTGGTTTAAACTTGTGGTACTGGATAAAAATACACTATCATTTAAGCATAAAGAGTCTTCTAGAATAGGAGATATTTCTACAGTTGGTAGATTGTATTCGATAACATTTATAGCGTTAGAATTTGTTATACAACCTGAGTCATCGATCGCTGTGTATGAGTATGTGCCAGGAGTGTATAAATAAATTGACTCATTGTTTAAGCTGTTGTTCCATTGAATATTTGATAAGTTTGGATCAGTATGTAATATTAAGCTATCTCCTTCACAATAACTGTTTCCATAAGGAGTGTGAACTGTGCTTTGTCCTGAAGATTTGTAGCTAATTTGAATAGAGTCGGATATTCCCACACATCCATTAGAATCTGTTGCAGAAACATAATAGTAACCTTCTTGAGTAAGTGTTGTTGCTTGGGTATTGTTTCCATTTGACCATAGATAAGAATCGAAATTGTTTGCGGCAGTGAGTGTTACAGAATCGTTCCAACAAATTAAAAAGTTAGTTACTGTGTCTAAAACTGAAGAAGGGGTATTATAATTGATTTGATTAATTGTAATTGTGTCTGATGTTATAGGGCACCCATACTGATCGGTTCCTGTAAAATAATAATCACCACTTGTATTTACTGCTATTGAATTGGAGCTAGCATTTGTATTCCACACAATAGAATTGTTATTGTTTGTATATAGAATGGATGTTCCTCCAGCACAAATTAACGTGTCTCCAATAATTTGTATGGGATGGAAGTGCTGAGAAATAGGCAATGAAATAGTGTCTGATATATATTGACATCCAAAGCTGTTGGTTACAGAAACATAGTATTCTTGAGAGTCGTTAATGTATATCGAAGCAGATGTTTCTCCAGTATTCCATAAATAAGATGAAAAGCTGTTTGTAGTTAATAACTGTGTCGAGTCGTTATCACAAATAGCATTTGATGAAGTTTGTATATTCAGGTCATAATTGGGTATAACAACAACATTTAAAGTGTCTGATTTTCCTGGACAGTTGTTATTATCTATTGTTTCTAAAATATAATTCCCTGGAGTAGAAATATAGATGGCATTGGATGTGCTTCCTGTAGACCATGAATATGAATTGAAATTGTTTAAGGAGGACACTTCTATTGAATCTCCTTCGCAGATATTTAGTGTGTTATTATGGGATAAAGTTGTGGGCTGAGTAGGTTGACAAAGAATAGACCAAAACCCATCATAGATATGGCCACCATAATTGTTTTGATGAGCGTTTGAGGTTACAAAATTAACATTAGAACTTGTTTGGCCTGTGATCAAAATTTTATTGTTATTTGCAAAATCCATATCATATCCAAACTCGTCATTTGCTTCGCCAAAATAAGTGGTCCAGATTTTATTCCCGCTGGTAGAGAAGTTCAGTAATATATTGTCATAGCCACCATTATTTGTTTGCTGCAAGGAAGTTGCGTCTGTAGATAGGTTTATCCCATCAGTCATTCCTAGTAGCCATAATGATGAATTTTGATGTTTGATTACGGTTATATCTTCACTTCCTCCTGCATCTAAATAAGTTCCCCAGATTTGATTTGATGAACTGTCTAATTGTGTTAAGAAACCATCCCAAGTATTTGAGTTAGAATAATTAGGTTGAAATGTAGTTGGAGTAGCTATTCCTCCTATACTTTTTGTTTTTCCTGTTAGGTATATATTTTGAAAGCTATCTAATGTAATTCCTTCAATTAAATCGTTGTGTTCTCCTCCAAAATATGTTTTCCATACCGTTTGATATTGGGTGTTAATTTTTAACAAAAAACCATCTAAATAGCCTCCATTTTGATCTTGGTGGATACCCGTGAAAGGACTTAATTCAGTGTCATTGGTATAACCAGCGATATAGATTGTTCCGTCATTTGCTATAGCAATTCCTTCACCTCTTGTATTAGAACCTTTAATATAGTAGGAATTATAAAGGATATTCCCTGTATTATCTAAAACTCCTAAGAACGCATTTTCATAACCACTTAGCGTATTTCTGTGTGCATTTGGAGTACATGGTAAATCTGTACTTGCTGTATGCCCTGTTACATATAATTTGTTAGAATTATCAACTGTTATAGAAGTGATTAATTCATGCCCGTCGCCACCATAATATGAGCTCCAAATTAAGGTTCCTGTAGGAGAAAATTGCGAAATAAATGCATCATCACCACTTGAAAGGTTAGGTTGAGTTGCGCCTGGAGTAGCAATACCTATCAAGCTAGTAGTATTACCTGCAATAAAGATATTATCATTTGTATCCAAGGCAGCAGTATAAATTCGCTCTTGATAAGTTCCTCCAAAATAAGTTCCCCAAAGCCGTGTTCCGTTTTGATCAAACTTTGCGATGAAAGCATCTTGGTCAGTTAATGTTGTTTGATGTGCTCCTGTTGTTGCAATATTATTTGTACTTACAGTATAGCCTGTTACAACAATATTGTTGTTTTTAGTATGAAGAATGTTATGTGCAAAATCCATATGTGAACCACCATAATAAGTTGTGTATTGGTTACTATATGCAATTGGATCTATAACAAAAGTGTTTTCTCTGTTTTTTGGAAGTAAGAAGTGTATTTCATTCGCTTTAGTTTTTATACTAATGTCTTTGTTTTGTTTTTGTTGATTAGGAAGTACAAAGAATGAAATGGGAATAGCTTCTTGTATAGTGCTATTTTGTCCTTGTAAAGTAATTGATTTTTTTGATACAGAAGCATGGGCTCCTTTGGTTGTTATGCTAAAGTTTTTAATAGATTTGTTTCGAATAATATAATTGTATTTAAGACGGTTATCTACAACTAAAAACTCTATATCAATACCATCCCAAACATTTTGGTAGGTAATACGGTTGTATTGTTTAATACCTAGAAAAGTTTTTCCATTTTTATAAAAGTTGATTTGCTCATTGACTTTCCCTTCTCCTAATATTGTAGGGTCAGCATTGGAGTTACTAAACCATAGTTCTATGCGCTCAACATTAACATCGTTTTCTTCTGCTTTATTTTTTGAGAAGATTTCATAAGAAAAGTGATCTTTATAAAAGCTGACATTGTATGTTGGAAGGCTGAGAATATAATTCACATCGCGATTAAAATCACCATTCTGGTCAACAACTTGCCCTTGATTTTTGATAAAAAAATTAGACTGCGAAAAACTTAAACCGCTAATTAAAAGCAAAAAATAGGCAATAGAAATATATTTTTTTAACCCCCTCATAACTCCGAAAACTAAAAGTTACGAATTTGTAAGCTATTTTAACTTAGAATCTACTTTTTTTTGAGCATTTTCTAAAATTAAATCTGATTTTGTTTTTGCTTCGTCTTCTATTTTTTGCGCTTTTATTTCTGCTTCATCTTCTATTTTTTGTGCCTTTTTGTTGGACTCTTCTGCTATTTTATCCCCCTTGGCATCAACACCTTTATTTAGTTCTTCAACTTTAGCGTCAGTTTTTTCTTTTAACTTTTGAGCAGCTTTTTCAGCTACCTTTTTAGCAATTGGATTATTTGCTTCAGCAATTAGTTTATCAGCTTCAGCATATCCAGCTTCTTTTTGCTTCTGAATCTCAGCCCTAGCTTCAGATTTAGCTTTTTCAGCTGCTTTTTCTCCTTCTTCTCTTACTTTATCAGCTGCAACTTTTGCTTCACTTCTAATTTTATCAGCTGCTAATTTTGCATCAGCATTTATTTTGTCCGCTTGTCTTTGGGCTTCCTCCATAATTTTCTTTGCTTCTTCACCCAGTTTTTCTTTAGCCAAATCTTTTCCTTGGTCAATCAAATTGTTAGCAGCATCCTTTCCTGCGTCTTTCATATTTGAATTTAATTTTGGGTTTAGCATTGTTCCTCCCACTCTAATATCAACAGGAATAAGGTCTCCAATATTAATATTTATACCTTTATCAGTTGCTTGATTTAAGGCTCCTGTCAACAATGAATTTGCCTGACTTCCTAACTTTTCTCTAGGGATTTGCATTTTAATTAGATAGTCTATTTCTTCGGTTATAGCTGTGCTACCAGCAATTTTAGAGTTAATACCAGCCATTTGAATAGGGAAGGTATCAACAAATATTTTCCCATCTCTCAATTCGTATAAAAACTTAAGGTTATCAAATGTTTGAGATTTCAATTCATTTATTTTAGTTAAGTCTGCTAGTTTATCTAATAGTGGTAAATCTTGAATAGCTACGTTATCAGTCAATAAATTTCCATTTCCACTTAAGCTTTCATAGATTGGTTCAAAGTTTTGATCTATATCCGTATTCATTTTTAATTTGGTAGAAAAATTCCCTTTACAGAATTGAGCTACTGGAGCAAGTTTTTGAATGGTATTGAAGTACTCAAAAGATTGTGGAATGTTCATTTTTTCAATTTCATAAGCAAAATCAATATGTGCTTTTTTACTTGATAAAGCTTTATAATCTCCATTTACTTTTACGATTCCTCCTAATACTCCAAGAGAAACATCCGTTAAAGATGCAACACCCTCCTTTAGTTGTATCCCTCCAGACATATTAGATAACTCTAAACCATCATATGCCAATTTATCAATTGTTGTATTGAGGTTAAAGTCTACATTTTTTGGGATTTCTATAACATTAGCAGGAAGACTATCATTTGTAATACTTTGTGCTTCTACTAATGCCTCTTCTGTTGGAACAGTTGCTGGATCTTCATACATTAATTCATCCAAATTAAAATAATTTGAATTTACATTGAATGCTCCTTTTAAGAGTTCGTCTTTAAGATAATATTCCATGTAATTATCAATCGTTCCAGATGCATGCAGGTCGCTCTCACCAATCTTAGCGTCAAAATTCGCTAATTGAAGATTCTGAGGAGAAAATAAGAACAGCATTGAGTCTACTTTTGTGTCATAAGGTAAATCAGGAGATTGATATAACATGTTAGCTATTTTTAAATTTCCTGTAGCTTCAAAGTTTTGATATTCTTCTTTTTCGAGTGCTGATACATTCCCAGCTAGATGAACATTTGAGGTTATAGTACCATTGTAATTCTCTCCTTCAGACATAGGAATTACATTCTTAAGTTTTGCTAAATCTATGAATGCTTTTACATCTGATTTAATAGAAGGATCAGTCATTGCATTTTTTACCTTAAGGTTAGCATCCAAAGTGTTATCATCAAATTCGGCATGCATGTTATTTAGGTTAACAACTGTATTGTTCAAATCAGCGCTTTCTGAACGATTAATATTTAGGTTTAGAGCAATTTTGTCTAACTTGGAAGGTAAATCAGGGTACTGAAGCCATGCATTACCAACAATTAAATTTAAATCTAATCCAGGCATTACAATAGAATCCATTTTACCTTTCACATAACCATCTAGAGCCAATGTTCCATTTGTTTTTATCGCATTGAAGTCTTGTGTATATACTCCTGGAACCATACTTAATAGAGATTTAAAAGTTTGCTTCTCTGTGTTATAAGTAATGTCCATATTCATCTCTTCTTCTAAAAGTTCAAGCCAACCATCGAAATGAAGACTTAATTCATTCAGTTTAACACTGTTTTCTTTGAAAGTGTACATCCCTTTAGCAAGGTCCATGTCTATTATAAAGTCAATGTCGGTATTGACCTTATCCATATAGTCAACACCCTCGTAATTTGCTGTTAATTCATCAATCAAAGTTTTAGTTGTAACATTGTATAAATCATTATTGATAACAATATTTCCTTCATGATTTAGGTTTTTGATTGCGACAAAAGTTGCTAAGCTTTCGTCATCATAAACAATATTACTATTTGTGACTTCGTAGTGAGTTAGTGCAAAACTAAAGTCTGATGGTTCTGAAATGTCTTCTTCAACTTCCTCTGTTGTGGAAGAGTCTACTTTAGCAATATCATAATTTGCTGTACCTTCCTCTAAGACTTTAACATAAATTTCAGCTCCATCAATTGCTATCTTGTCAATTTCATAGTTCCCTCCAATTACGCTCATTAAATTTAGTTCCAAATTGGTCTTTTTTACTTTTGCTAGGTTAATTCCTTCAAAATCACCTTGGCCAGCAACAGATAAATCATGAATTGAAAGGTTAAAATATGGGAAAGTAGAAATAAGGGATAAATCAGCTTCTTTGAAATCCAATTTAGCGGTAAGGTTTTCGTTGGCAGTATCTTTTATAAATTGTACAATTGTATCTTTAAAAAAGAATGGCAACACAAGGATTAATACGATTAAAATAAGGATACTAATTCCTGACCATTTCAGTAATCTAGAGATTAAACTTTTTTTCTTTTTTCCGTTTTTGCTTGTTTTACCCATTTTGAGTTTAATTTTGTGTTATTCAGAACGAATACTTCATGATACAAAAATACAAAATACCAGCTATACTTTTATCATTTCTATTTATTCTTATAGCTATTTATACTAATTCAACGAGCAGGCATTGGATTTATTATAAAATGGTAGAAATGATTGTTCCAAACAAGATTAAAAATGTAGCAATAGATAGTTCCTTGTCTTATCAAAACTATATTGTATTAGATGCTAGGTCAAAAGATGAGTATGCTATTAGCCATATTAGAAACGCTATATGGATAGGTGATGATAGTTTAGTTATAGAACGTGCTAGTTTTGAAATTGGGAAAAGAGAACCTCGTTATTTAATTTATTGTTCTATTGGTTATAGAAGTCAATTAATCGGCCAACAATTGAAGGATTCTTTAGGCTTTTCCATTGAAAATTTGGAAGGAGGAATATTTGGCTGGAATCAGCAAGGATTACCATTAGTTGATAGTTTAGGAAAAGAGACTAACTCTATCCATCCATACTCTTTTGTATGGAGTTTTTGGACAGATTAAGTTTATTTAAACTTTTGTATTGCTCCTGATTTAATTCTAGCAAAATAGTCCTTCATATCTTCCTTAACCTCGCTAGACATAATAACTAACCCTAGAATATTAGGGAAGGCCATTCCTAATATCATGAAGTCAGAGAAGTCGATTACAGCACCTAAACCAGCTGAAGATCCAATTACAACAAAAACAAGGAAAATAAATTTATAAGCATATTCAGATGCTTTGGATTCTCCAAGCATATAAGTCCATGCTTTTAGTCCATAGTAAGACCATGAAATCATTGTTGAAAAAGCAAAAAGTATAGCAGCAAATGCTAAAACGTATGCTGACCAGTCTCCTAGAACAGATTTAAATGCTTCAGAAGTTAATTCAGCACCTTCAAACCCTTGCGTGTCATCTGCAAAACCTGTAAAAATTAGCACTAAAGCAGTCATTGTACAAACAACTACAGTATCAATAAATGGTTCTAATAATGCTACAATTCCTTCACTAACAGGTTCGTCTGTTTTTGCTGCCGAGTGAGCGATTGAAGCTGAACCAACTCCAGCTTCATTAGAAAAAGCAGCACGTTGAAAACCAACAATAATAACACCTATTACTCCTCCTTTTAATGCATCAGGAGAAAATGCTCCATTAAAAATTTGAGAAAATGCTTCACCAATATAAGAAATATTCATTCCAATTATTATTAAAGCACTTAAGACATAAATTCCAACCATTAGTGGTACTACTTTGTCTGTAACACTTGCGATACTCTTTATGCCTCCAATGATTACGATTCCGACTAAAATCGCTAATATAATACCGAAGTAAACGCCATTCCCTTCAAGAAAGTTCAAGAATGGAATGCTTTTAGCTTGTGCAAAAGCTTGGTTAGCTTGGAACATATTTCCTCCACCTACAGAACCTCCAACACATAAAATAGCAAAAAAGAAGGCTAAAAATTTACCTAATCCACCTAGTCCTCTTTTCTTTAAACCTTTACTCAAATAATACATAGGACCTCCTGAAACTTCTCCATCTGAATGAACATTTCTATATTTAACTCCTAGTGTACATTCAACAAATTTAGAAGACATCCCAATTAATCCCGCAACAATCATCCAGAATGTAGCTCCTGCTCCTCCTAGTGTGATAGCAACGGCTACACCTACAATATTTCCAAGCCCAACAGTTCCACTTAAAGCAGTAACTAATGCTTGAAAATGTGAAACTTCTCCTTTATCATTTGGGTTATCATAATCTCCACGAATTAGTTCTACAGCATGCCTAACCCCCCTAAAATTGACGAACTTCATTTTTAATGTAAAAAAAATAGCGCCTAAAACAAGCCAGACAACAATAAAAGGAATGCTTGTTGTTTTGGGGTCTCCATTTGCATGTTTAATTACTTCACCTTTATCATTATATATCTTGTTATCATGTCCAAAATAAGCAAAGGGATCAAACATTAAAAAACTTCCTATAGCGTCTACTATTGGGGTAAAGCCAATATTAATACTTTCACTTACGTTTTTGGTTGGAACAATTACTTTCCCTTCTGCTTTTTCTCCATTGGCATCTGTTACTACCAAAGTGTACTCCTTACCTTCTACTAAACCTTCTGATAGGTTGCTTGTTAGAGCAGTAGCATTATTACTCCAATAATATTGATACGGAGCAGTCCCACCTTTTACAACAGCTTTTGCAAAACCATCTTTTAAACCATCTGTTTTGTTTCCAGTTTCAAATTCTACAGAGATTTGTGCTGTGATGCAAAATGAATAAACAAGAAAAGATAAGAGAGCTATTATTTTAAACTTCATAATATAGAATTAGAGTGAGATAAAGTAGTCAGAAATATTTACTTTATTTTTACATAAAATTCATTTTTAATTCAAAAATGAACTACAAAAATATAAATTTATTGATGCTTTGCAAGTTCTTGCGTCACTAATGCCAAGCCTTCTTCAAATGAAATAGGGTTGTATCCTAAATCTTGTTTTGACTTTTCTAAATTAAATCCTGTATATGGAGGTCGCTTAGCTGCTTGGTTTAACGTTGTTGATTTTATAGGAGATATAATAGATTTGTCTAATTGATAATAGTCAGCTACTTTTTCTACAAGTTCTAAAATGCTCATGACTTCTTTCCCTGAAAGATGGTAGATTCCCGATGCTTCTTTTTGGGCTATTAATAGGCATCCTTTTGCCAGATCACTAGCATGTGTAGGTGATCTGAATTGATCATCTACAACATTAATTGGTTCTCCTTTTTCTAAGGCAGATTTAGCCCATAAAACAACGTTTGAACGACTCATTTGCTCTACAACTCCATAAACAATTATGGTACGTGCAATTGCCCATTTTTTTAGGTCACTATTTTGAATGATCTTCTCAGCTTCAAATTTTGATTTACCATAATAACTAAGTGGGTTAGGAGTGTCAGTTTCTTTATAAGGCCCATTTTCTCCATCAAAAACGAAGTCTGTTGATAGGTGAATAAGGTGAATGTTATTGCTTTCGCATGCTTCAACTAGGTATTTAACAGCATTTACATTCATGTCCCAACATGCATTTCTATCAGATTCACAAGCGTCAACATTTGTCATTGCAGCAGTATTAATTATAGCTGTAGGTTGGAATGATTTTACAATTCCATTGACTTCCTGTGGATTGGTAATGTCTAATTTTTGATAGTTCGATAAGGGCAGATTAGAAATTCTGTTTTCACCTTTTGAGGTAGCCAAAAATTCGATATCACTTTGGATTAATTGTTGAACAATGTTTTGACCTAATAGTCCATTAGATCCAGTGATTAATATTTTCATATTTTTTATTCAGATATTTTATAGTAATAAAAAGCACTACAGTTACCAGATGTATGTGTGAGCGTTCCTCCAGCAGGGTTATGTACTCTAAACCTTACTGGTGTTCCATCTTGTCTAACATAAATTACAAACCCTGCATGTGAGAAGTCTGTTCTAGCATTATAGTTATAGTTCATGAAGCCACTAGCAAAGTTGGCAGGAGTACTAGATTCAGCTGTTGTTTGTACATAATAGTTTTGACTAGCTCCACCTAGACAGTCATAAAAATTAACAAAGTAAACACCTTTTTGTAAATTTACGTATGCGGTATAAAGCGATGTAGCTGTACCAGCTGGTAAGGCTAAACTTCCCATAAAACTATTGGTGTTATCCAAATACCAATCTGAGTTTTCCCCAATAGCTTTCCAAATAGTGCCGTTGAAGTAATAGTAACCAGGGGCAATAGTTTGACTTCCAGTGCCTGCAGATGCTGTATTATAAACTAATAAACCAGATGCTGGACTAGCAATTGTTGTAACATCATTATTTCCTGTTAGTGCTATTCTTGGGGGAAGAAATCCTTTGTTTGAAGATCGAACCTCAAGTTTTGCTGATGCATCAGGGTTTGAACCGCTTACTAGCGCGTCCCCTTCATTATCAATAGAGAAAAATCTTTCTGTCGTTGTTGGGTTTCCAGAGCCATCAGTCAATGCTGCTGTCACTGTATTATGGTCAGTTAAACTTGTATTGCGTTGTATTACGTATGTATCGTTATTGTTGTAGGGTCTACCTGCATACCATTCGTTTTGCCCCCCTAAATCGTACATAAACACCCCAGTTCCTCTGTAGTTGGTACTTGTATTGGCTTTTAGGGTTATTCCTGCATTAATATATCCAGTTGCTGTTCCTTCAATCATAAGCTCAGTTGGACCAGTACCTGAAATATGTGTTTTATAAGCAGGAGTTGTAGTCCCTATACCTATATTTCCTCCATCCATTATAGACATTGCATGATCTAGAGTTCCTGTACCTCCATTTGACACATCACGTTTAGTGAAAAAACGAATTTGCCCTTGGTCAACAGGAGCGCCATACCCATCAAATAAGATTTGTGCATTAGTTAAACCTGTTGATGCTTTTATCATATTTAAGTGGACATTATCACTTGCACTAGTTATCTCAAATAATGTTGAGGCGTTTCCTGAGTATAAGATATTTCCATTTACATCCAATTGGGCGTTTGGTGTGGCTATTCCAATTCCCACATTACCTTGAGTAAATATATTATCATTAATATTATCTGCTTGGCTAGTTCCTCCTACTTCATACCAGTCATGATCTGAAAGTGTTGATAAATCAACGGTTGCTGAAGTTCCATTTTCAATATAAACTGTTAGGTTGTTCCCATTAAGGCTGACACTATCAATGTTTTGATCATCAGTGTTGTCTAAATACGTGCTTAAGTCTATAGTTGTAGGGGTTCCGTTATTTGTAATTGTTAAGTTATTTCCTGATAATTGAAGGTCTTGAATTTCATTGGTTGCATCACTATCAGCGTCTGTAGTCCATGTGTAGTTGCCTAAGCCATCTGTTGTTAAAACTTGTCCGTTACTTCCTCCAGTTGGGAGTTCTATTTCATTGGTTGGGTCAGCATCAGCATCTCCACCTAATGTTTGCCAAGCTGTTCCATTCCAATAATAATACCCTGGAGTAACATCTGCGATAGTGGCAGTATTGAAAACTAATAAGGAGACAACGTTTCCATTAGCTATCGTAGTAGCATCAGAGGTACTTGTTAGTGCAATTCTTGGGACTAAAACCCCTTGGTTTGTTGAACTAACATCTAGAATTGATGAGTTATTAGGTGCTGCTCCGTTGAGGTTAATTCCTACCCCTTGACTATAAGCAGTAGTTGCTAGTACAATGAGAAGTAGGGAAGAATAAATAGTATAACGAATCATTTTGATAAATTTAATGCTTAATGCAATATACTTAAAAAAATTAATTTTCTATTGCAATCCAATTTATTTGGTACCCAGATGAGCTAGCATAAGCTGGTGTTAGTGCAAAGTTTCCATCATCATATTTTAAATAGATTCTAAAACCTGTAGCTGTGGCTGAATAGATCGATGTTACACCAGTTAATAACCATTTATTTCCTCCGCCTTGTATACTTGTGATATATCTTGGTGTACTTGTGAATCCACACCCACTTGTATTTACGTCGATATAAATACCATTAGCTCCATATTGAACCCATCCAACTCCTGGAGCTGTAGATCCTGAGCACATTTGTTTGTATGATCCATTAGAGCTTTCTTTTACAGCCCCATTCTCCCAGTGTGCTTTTCCAGTTGCATCAGACATCAAAATATTTCCTGTTGCTTCTGTACCATCTGTTATTTTTACGGATCCAATAACGTCGAGCATTTCAGTTGGAGCAGTAGTGTTGATTCCAACATATCCAGCATGACTTATCCTCATGCTCTCATACATCGGACCAGGTCCATCTGTACCTTGTGTCCAAAATGCTAAGCCTAGATAATCTCCATCGGTATGTTCCATAACAGAGGTAATTCCTGCTCTTTTTCTTCCTCCAGATTGCCAAGAGATACTGCCAAAATGGTTGCCTTGTTGGTTGTCAACTGATCCGTATAAAACTAAACTGTTTGAAGCTTCGTCATTATCGTTTCCTGTAAATGCTGTAGGATTATAAATATGTAGATTTCCTAATGGTGTATTAGTTTTTATTCCAACACGTCCATTGTTCTGTACTCTGAAAAGATGATCAATAGTTCCTCCGTCATCTGTTCTTACCCAGAATGCGGGGTTATTAGTAGCTGGAGATTCTGTTGTTTGAATTACGCCACCGTAGGGAGTTCCTGGGTTTACGGAAATACCATATCCAGTTCCCAAATTTGTTCCTATACTTAAGTCATTTGTTGGGTTTGTTTCTTTTATCCCAACGTTTCCTTGAGTAAATATATTATCATTAATATTATCTGCTTGGCTAGTTCCACCTACTTCATACCAATCATGGTCTTTTAAAACACTTAAATCAACTGTTGTTCCATCGTTAGTTAGAGAAAGAATATCTCCAGATAACGATAAGTCTTGGTTATCAGTTCCATTGGCATCATTTATCCATGTATAGTTACCACTACCATCAGTAGATAAAACTTGTCCGTTACTTCCTCCAGTAGGTAGTTCTATTTCATTAGTAGGATCAGCATCAGCATCCCCACCTAGAGTTTGCCAAACGGTTCCATTCCAATAGTAATAACCTGGCGTAACGTCAGCAATAGTAGCGGTATTAAAAACGAGTAAAGAGAGAATGTTTCCGTTGGTTATTGTAGTTGCATCTGTAGTACTTGTTAGTGCAATTCTTGGGACTAAAACCCCTTGGTCTGATGAACTAACATCTAGAATTGAGGAGTTGTTTGGAGGGGTTCCATTTAAATTTATTCCTACTCCTTGACTTTTTACATTTATGCCTATTGAAAGAAATAGAAATGTTGTAAGTATAGAATTCTTTATCATTTTAACACCTTTAATACTAATCGCAATATAGCTAAAAAAAGAAAGTTATTTAGTGTCAAATTTGACTAGGAGTAACTAATACCAAATATTTCGTTTAGTTTTTTGATTTGTTCTGGGTTTCCAAGCACAAAGATTTTGCTATTAGGAAGGATTTCTACATCATCAGAAGGGTTAATAAGGTATTCTCCTTGTGCATTCTTAAACCCAACAATATTGCATACTGGAAATTGTTGTTTTAAATCAGCTAAAGATTTAAACTGACAGCCTTCAGGGATGTCTCTAAAGCTTATTCCTTCAAGGGTAATTTCGTTTTCACCTTGAATAGAAATTTGATCTAAAAACTCTACGACATCAGGAGTGGAAACGAGTTGCGCCATGTGCGAACCACCTAATGAGTCTGGCATAATTACATTGTTAGCCCCTGCCATTTTTAATTTCTTTTTAGTTCCTGGTCGAGAAGCTCTTGATATTACTTTTAAGTTCGGGTTCAACTCTTTAGAAGATAATACAACAAATAGATTATCTGCATCTGAAGGCAGTGCTGTAATTAATGCTTTTGCACTTTTAATCCCAGCATCAATCAGAGTTTCATCTTCAGTGGCGTTACCGTGTAAATACAAAATTTTCCCATCGAGCCTAAACTTTTCAATAATGGTTGGATCTGTTTCTAGAACGATAAAATTTTCTTTATGAGCTTTTAATGTTTCGATTGTTTTTTGACCTACACGACCATATCCACATACGATAACATGGTTTTTTATTTGATCAATATTTTTCATTGTTTTATAATCTTTAAAATACTTTCGGTAATCTCCTGTAACAATGTAAGATGTTATGGAAGATACAGCATAAGCAAAGGTACCAAAGCTTGTTATAATAAGAAAGGCTGTATATAACTTTCCGTTTTCGGTTAATGGGTGTACTTCTCCAAAGCCAACAGTTGAAACAGTGATTATGGTTTGATAAAAAGAATCCAACCAAGTCCAGCCTTCG
The DNA here is from genome assembly GCA_030426105.1 of Bacteroidia bacterium. GTDB lineage: Bacteria > Bacteroidota > Bacteroidia > Flavobacteriales_D > Parvicellaceae > S010-51. The sequence goes on from JAUHZI010000002.1 coordinate 29,794, forward strand.
ATAACCTTATAACTTATTGTACTACCTGCTATTATTAAAATCAATAATGCTATTGCATAATAGATTTTAGAAAAAAGCCTAAAATTTAAGAGCATCTATAGTTTACTGTTTAATTAAGATTTTACTTGTTTTCTTATGAGAAGTTTCACAAATTATATTATAAATACCTGAAGGTAAATTTTGCATTTCAAGGTTTATATAATTCATCCCATTTTTCATCATACTATGGTTTTGAGTACTAATCAGTTCTCCTAAAGAATTTGTAATATATACTTTTAAATCAGAAGAGTTTTCTAAGAATAATTGAATTGTAGAATTTCCAGTAGTAGGATTAGGGTAAACCCCTAATAAAATCATGTTGTCATACGCTTTTACACCAACATTATAATTCATTGGGAACTCAGGTGCATATACAGGAGGAACTTCTAAGCGCTGTGTTGGTCCAGCTGCCTGATTGGCACACTTCTCATTGTTGTTCATAAAATATCCGTCACCATAATACTCTCCGATTGCTGGATCTTCAACATCATTCATGTAATAGTAGTCACCCTGTACTTTTGTTTTGGAAACATCTAAAATCATGTATCCTTTTTTAACCATATCTACATATTGAATATGTGGGTTAGCAAAACGAATAATTGAGGTTCCTGCTGACAAACTCGTGCTTGCAGAAGTAACGCTTGTAACAACATATTCTACACCAATGGAATTTTGACATCCTGAAGCGTCATAGTTACTGAGTGGGATATCATTGACCCAAGAAGTATGAATGTCCCCTGTTAGTACAACGAAGTTATTGATAGCGTTGTTGGTTATGAAGTTAAACAATTGACTTCTTTCGTAATCGTACCCATCCCATTGGTCATTGTTTACAGGGATACCAAAAGCTTCTAAAGGGGCTATCATTACTTGTTGACCAAGTATATTCCATCTTGCATTAGAAGATTGTAAATTATTCGTTAACCAGTTATACTGATCTGTTCCTAAAAGTGTTTTGTTAGGGTCCGAGTAACTATTATTTTGTTCTGATCTTCCTATTAATCTAGTATCAAGCATGTGTAAGTCAATTAGATCTCCCCATTCAAATTTTCTGTAAATTTTAGTTTTATTCGCCAGATCTGGTGTTCGAATAGGTAGCCATTCATGATAAGCTTGGGTACTATTATTTCTTCTATCTACCCAAGTACCTTCAGAACCTTGTGTATGGTTTTCAGCTCCATCTTTATATGAGTTGTTTGCTGATTCATGGTCATCCCAAACCATAATAAATGGGAACTGTTGATGTAAATCTCTTAAGTCTTCATCTAATCGGTATTGAGAATATCGAATTCTGTAATCTTCTAACGATACGATTTCATTAGATGGTTCATGTGATCGATCAGAAAGGTTGGCTGTATAGTGGCCTTCTTCATATTCATAGATATAATCTCCTAGGTGTAATATACAGTCAAAGTCATTTCTCATTACTAGGTGCCTGTAGGCATGAAAATAACCATGTTGCCAATTAGAACAGGAAACAACAGCGAAACGTAGACTATCGATATCTCCAACTGGTGCTGTTTTGGTTCTTCCTCTTATGGAGTAGTTATTTTGTGCTTTAAAATCATAGAAATAGTAAGTATTTGGAGAAAGACCATTAGCATCAACTTTGAAGGTCCAGTCTTTATCTTCGTTTGTATATCCATGTCCTGAGGTTACAACATTAACCATATTGGTATCTGTAGCTATTCGCCATTCTATTTTTACACTATCTAATGATAAGGTGTCATCTGTAAATCGAGTCCAAAGCACTACAGCATCAGATAAAGGGTCCCCAGAAGCAACACCGTGATAAAAGGGGTACAAATACGGCTCTAACTTCTCTCTTTGTGAATTTAGAACTCCTTGGGAAATAATATTGGAGATAAATCCTAATATTATTAAACAAGAAATAAGTGTTTTTTTCATGATTATTCTATTATTATTTTATGGATAGATTTCTGATTGTCAGCATTTACTTCAAATAAATAAATACCAGGGGTTAAGTTAATGTTTGAAATGTTAAATGAGTTATTTCCTGCATTTAAAAAGTCTGTTATCATTAATCTGCCTCCTAGGTCATATATTCTTAGCTCTCCTTGATTTTTATTTAATTCTATCTGTATGTTTTCAGTAGCAGGGTTAGGGTAAATTTTTACAAATTCTTCCTGGTTTTCTTTTGATACTGCTGAAGGGCTTCCTCCAGAATTGTGTGTAAAGGTTATGTGAAGTGTAGGCGCTTTTCCAGCGTCTCCATCTCTAGAATATGCTGAACGAGTTCCTGTTCCTTCAAAAATAAAAGCCATGGCATTACCCAATTGCCAACCTGGTCTGTTTACTAGGTATTGAACTAACTGTTTAATCTCTGGGGTTCTCTGGCTAGTTGTTGCATCTCCATCATTCCAGCCAACATGAGTCCAAGGAATTGATGCTGAGGTTCTCGTTCTACTAGAGATATTATAGTCTGTTCCTAAGAATATTGTAGCGTTATCAATGTCCTGTGCATAGATTGTTGCTGTTGCAGGATCTGATTCATCAGAGTCTGCAGTAAATTGAATATATGCATTGGTTATTGTTGCTCCTTGTGGAATTGCCAAGTTTTGAAACCTTAAACCAACCCATTGATCTTCATCCGAAATAGGCCATACCCAGTCCTCTATACATAATTCTAAATCACTACTAGTTAAGTCTACAGATCCGTCATCTTTGTATTCTTCAGCATCATCATCATTATTAATGATATTTCCAACTATTGTAGTTTGACCAACATGTATAACTGTATTATCAGAAATATTATGCCATCCTTCGTTATCAATTGCCCAAGCAGTAATAACATACTCATCGTCAGAAGGTATTGTCCAGTTGTATGAGTAGGGAGCAGAAAAATCGCTTCCCACATATACGTCATTTACATAAAATTTGACTTCTTGAACATTTCCTCCAACATCAGAAGCATTAGCTGTAATGTTAATGTTTTGAGTTGAAGAAAAGTATTGTTGATGGAATGGATAGGTAACATCAACAATGGGTCTTCCTAGATATTTGTTGTTCGTAATATAGGTAACACTACCATTACTTGGAGACCAAAGGTTTGCATTTGAGGGAATGGCAAAACGGTTATTGTCAGAAACAGCTCCAACTGCGTTTGCGTTATCAGTTCCTAATGTTCTTATTTCAATAGTATCTCTAGTTACTTTTATCCAATTGAAGCTATTAAAACTATCAGAATCTTTTGTCCAAGATCGGTTATTGTCATTGGTTCTTAACGGAGCTCCCCAACAACCCTCTCCAATATAAACAGTTCCTCTAATACTGTCTAATTCGTATCCATCATCTGAATTTGGGCCAGTTGAAGGCTTAATAGGCCAAGTCGTTTTTATATCATGTGCATCGCTTTCTATGACTAATCTGACTCCATAATCATAAAAAAGTTGGGCCCAAGCATTGTATTGTCCATCTTCGTTAGACTTTGTAGTTGTATGTGGACGAATAGAACGATGGTATTGAGCTATATTCCAGTCGTAATTATCAGCAGTGGTTTGTAGCTGATTTTCTAACCAGTTTTTTTGATTTCCTGCAACAGAAATTTCTGTATTTAAAGTATATATATTCATAAAACTTCCACCTACTGGAATATTATAATATTCATCAGGCGAAGGAACATCGAATAAATTATAAACTTTCCCACTACTTAACTCATGATTTCCTCTTTCCCAAACAACAGGATACATTCTTCCGTCAGGAGAGATGGTTAATTGCCAATCATCCATCCATCCACTCCATTCAAGGCTTGTATCTAACCAAGTATAATCTCCTCCAAACATCACAAAGTCTGGACGTATTTTAGAAACTAAAGTGTTGGCATTTTCTCTAGGGCTATCATCCAAATAGGCTCTACTATCTCCTCCTGCAATGATAGAAAGTGGGATAGTATTTCCCATAGGTGTGGTTTTAAACCAGTAGCGATCGCTTACTCCATCAGAATCTTTTACAACAAAATAGTAAGCAGTATTAGGAGTTAAACCTGTTAACCTAACGAAAGAGTTATTCATTCCAGATTCTGAAACAGTTCGATCTGGGACTTGCGAATTTGGGTAAGCAGCCCAGTTTGTCCCTAAATCTGTCGTCCCATAATAGACGGTAGCACTATTTCCCCCATTTTGATCCCATCCTATTACAACTGACGTAGAAGGGTCGTCTCGTAAAGATAAGCGATACCTTCTCGTGCTTGCAAAGAATGAACTTATAGTGAATAAACTTAAAAGGATGAATAAAATAAGCCTAATTTTTTTCATTGAGATTAGTTATTTTGTGTTTGAATAACATTATTTTTATGTTCGTAAAAATAAGGCGAACTTAATGAAAAAACAAACGATTAAACATCTTTTACGTATAGCTGCTTTTGCCATGTTCTTAGGGCGTTTTTGGGAGCATTTTCGTTGGTTGGGCCCTTATAGAGATGTATTTTATAATCCTAATGGCTGGGTGATAAAATTTATTCGATTAATTACAGGAGAGTCATTGACAGAAGTCTACAATAATCATTTTTATGAAAATGTTGTGATTTATTTCTCAAAAGGGCTAGGGATAGTTTTTCTGGCTGCTGGACTTATTGTCTTGTTTTATGAACAGTTAAAAACATTAAAACCTGTTATATATATAGCATTGGTTGGCTTATTGATTAATTATTATGGATTATTGGTAGGAAAACATTTTGATATGTGGGGTATATTTTTTGAACATGCTTCTCAGTTTATTGTTCCTATTCTTTTTATGAATTATGGTGATGATAAAGATGAATTGATTGTTTATTGGGCTCAAGTAGCAATTTCGATTACTTTTATCAGTCATGGATTATTTGCAGCAGGTTATTATCCTCAACCTGGCGGATTTGCTGATATGATGATTGTTGGTTTTGGATTGGAAGAAAATTTTGCTCGATTATTATTGATAATTATTGGTTGGTTGGACTTTATTTTTGGAGCAATACTACTAATACCTTTTAATGCTTTAAAAAATAAATGGTTAAAAGTAGTGTTTATAACCTTCCTTTGGTATGGTATTATTTGGGGGTTATTAACAGCAATGGCTCGTTTTTATGTCCCTTTTAGGCAGGATTTGTTTTGGAGTAATTTAACCCAAGATTTACATGAGGTTCTAATTAGAGCTCCTCATTTTATGGTTCCTTTATTTATTTGGCTAGTGTGGAGAAGAAAGCGTTTAATTAAAGTATAGATGTTTAAGTAATCTATATTTATTTCTCTATTATTTTCTGCATTTCTTCTTGTATCTCTATGGCCTTTGCTCTAGCAACTGTTGCGAAGTTTTCAGTATTATCAGCATAAATAATACCTCTTGATGAATTGACCAATAAACCGATGTCATTGGTTAATCCATTGACACAAACTTCTTCTAGTGAACCCCCTTGAGCTCCTACTCCAGGTACAAGTAAGAATGACTTTGGTGCAATACGTCTAATGCTCTTAAAAACTTCAGGACGTGTTGCTCCAACTACATACATTAGGTTCTCTTCATTTCCCCATTGCTTTGAGGTTTCAATGACCTCTTCAAAGAGTAGGTTTCCTTTTGAAAGTTGATGATACTGAAAATCTTCTCCCCCTATATTACTAGTTGCTGCTAAAAGAATCACCCATTTATGTTTGAATTCTAAAAATGGAGAAACAGAGTCTCTTCCCATATATGGAGCAACAGTAACAGAATCAAAGTCATAATACTCAAAAAAAGTCTTTGCATACATTTTTGAAGTGTTGCCTATATCTCCCCTTTTAGCATCAGCAATTGTAAAGCAATCTTTTGGTATGTATTCAATTGTTTTTCGAAGGCTTTCCCATCCTTTAGGTCCCATGGCTTCATAAAAAGCGATATTTGGTTTGTATGCAACACAGAGATCTTTTGTTGCATCTATTATTGCCTTGTTAAACTCAAAGATTGGGTCTTCTTTTTCCAATAGATGTTGGGGGATTTTATCAATATCGGAGTCTAATCCTATACACAAAAATGTTTTTTTTGTTCTAATTTGACTGACCAACTCTTTGTAATTCATTCCTTTGTTTTTTAGAGTAAATAGATTTACCTTATTCCATTCCTCCAGCCTTTAATTTTTCAGCGTTTTCAGCCATTTTTAAAGATTCTAACATTTCTTGAATGTCTCCATTCATAAAGTTAGAGAGGTTATACATTGTCTTGTTTATTCTATGATCTGTAATTCTTCCTTGAGGATAATTATAGGTTCTTATTTTTGCTGAACGATCTCCTGTAGAAACTAAAGACTTTCGTTGCTCTGAACGTTCTGCATCAGCTTTATCAACTTCTGCTTGGTATAGTCTTGAACGTAAAACTTGTAATGCTTTTTCGTAGTTTTTATGTTGTGATCGACCATCTTGACATTCTACTACTGTATTAGTAGGAATATGTGTCAATCGAACAGCAGATTCTGTTTTGTTTACATGTTGCCCACCAGCTCCAGATGCTCTAAAAGTGTCTTTACGTACATCTTTCATGTCTAAATTGAAATCAATTTCTTCTGCTTCGGGAAGAACTGCAACTGTTATAGCAGAAGTATGTACTCGGCCTTGTGATTCCGTATCAGGAACTCTTTGAACTCGGTGAACTCCTGACTCAAACTTCAATGTACCATAGACTTCCTCACCTGAGACTTCCATAGAAATCTCTTTATAACCCGTAGTTCCTCCTTCTGTTGAGTTTAAAACGGTATGAGAGTACCCTTTTTCTTTGAAATACATGGTGTACATTCTGAATACATCTTCAACAAAAATACAAGACTCATCTCCACCTGTACCTGCTCTGAATTCCATAATAACATTTTTATCGTCATTAGGATCTTTAGGTATCAATAGCCATTTTATTTCTTCGTTTAACTCTTCTTCTCTTTTTTGTAAGTCATCTAACTCCATTTTAGCCATTTCCTTAAAGTCAGGATCGGTTTCGGTTTTGATGATTTCTTTTGAAGATGCTATATTTTCTACTGTATTTTTTAAATCTTTATAGGCTTTTACAATAGGTTCTAAATCTTTATACTCTTTAGTTAGTTTAACATAACGTTTCATATCTGATATGATATCAGGATCAACAATTAACTTTCCTACTTCTTCGTAACGTATGTTTATTAACTCTAATTTGTTTAGTAAACTCTCTTGACTCATATTCCTTTCTTCTCCTTAATTAGTTGTATACAAAGGTACCTTTATCTGATGTAATGGTCAATTTTTTTGTGTCAGAACTTTCAACACGTCCAACAATCTTTGCTTCTACATTGAATGATTCACTAATTTTTATTATAGAATGAGCAATTTCTTCAGGAACATAGATTTCCATTCGGTGCCCCATATTAAATACTTTATACATTTCTTTCCACGCTGTATCAGATTCTTTTTGAATTAGATCGAAAAGTGGAGGAACATTAAATAGGTTATCTTTAATTACATGCACGCTATCTACAAAATGTAATACTTTAGTTTGAGCACCACCGCTACAGTGCACCATACCGTTAATTTCAGAACGGTGTTTTTCTAATATTTTTTTGATAATAGGTGCATAGGTACGAGTAGGGGATAGGACTAGTTTTCCTGCGTCTAAAGGAGTTCCTTCAATTTTTTCTGTTAGTTGTTTTGTTCCAGAATAAACTAAATCACTTGGAACTGCATTGTCAAAGCTTTCTGGGTATTTTTTTGCTAAATAATTCTCAAAAACATCATGCCTTGCAGACGTCAGTCCATTGCTACCCATTCCGCCATTATACTCATCTTCATAAGATGCTTTGCCATAAGAAGAAAGTCCTACTATGACATCTCCTGCTTTAATGTTGGCATTATCAATAACATCAGCTTTTTTCATTCTTGCTGTCACAGTTGAATCTACAATTATTGTTCTCACTAGATCTCCTACGTCAGCTGTTTCTCCTCCAGTTGAGTGTATTTCTACACCATGTTGTTTTAAATCAGCTAATAATTCTTCAGTACCATTAATCAATGCAGAGAGAACTTCTTTAGGGATTAAATTTTTATTTCGCCCTATTGTTGATGATAGTAAAATATTATCTGTAGCACCTACACATAATAGGTCATCAATGTTCATGATTAAGGCATCTTGAGCAATCCCTTTCCATACAGACAAGTCTCCAGTTTCTTTCCAATACATATAAGCCAAACTTGATTTGGTTCCTGCTCCATCTGCATGCATTACAATACAGTGGTCATCAGAGCCTGTTAGGTAGTCTGGAACGATTTTACAAAAAGCTTTAGGAAAGAGCCCTTTATCTACGTTTTTAATTGCAGCATGAACATCTTCCTTCCCTGCTGAAACACCTCTCAAATTATACCTAGTTTCCTCACTCATAATGTTATATATAAATCTGTAATTTTTGATAAAAAAAAACATCCTACCGAATTAGATAGGATGTTTTTTATGTTTGAGTTTTTTTTATTGACCTCCAGTTGGTTTATAATCGTAACTTAATACTTTGAATTGAGTACGTCTATTACGCTGATGAGCAGCTTCTTGCTCTTCTTTGGTTGCCATCTTACTAATAGTTTCACATTCTAAACCAATAGCTCTTGGAATTGTTTCTCCCATTCCTTTTGCTACCATTCTTTCTGCAGGAATTCCTTTAGTTATTAAGTAATCCACACATGACTGAGCTCTTCTTTGCGATAAAGCTTCGTTGTATGCATCTTTACCTCTACAATCTGTGTGTGCTTGTAGCTCAATAATAATTGTTGGGTTTTCTGTTAATGTATTGTATAAGTAATTTAAAGAATCTTTAGCGTTAGTAGCTTCATTTACTAAAAGTTCAGATTTATTGTAAGCATATTGTACCTCTGGGAAATCAATTACATCATCTTTTCCAGCATGTTGCATGAATACTTCTTCGATATATCTTTTTGAAGACTCTTCCCCTTCTGTAGAGAATTTAGTTTTAGCTGCTAAATATTCATCTTTCTTAGTTTGTAAACCATAGTTCGTAGCTTTCTTGATAAATCTATTTCCACCTTCTTCGTCAAAAATAAATTTACCTTCTTCATCAGTTGTTTTAACAACTTGTGAACCATCACTACCTAATAGAGTAATTGTTACACCTGGAATTGGCTCACCTGTATCTTTATCTTTAACATAAACTTCTAATAGGTACTTAACTTCTGGTAAACTAAAGTTATAAATATCATCTTTCCCTTTTCCTCCTTCTCTATTAGAAGTAAAGAAACCTTTTTGATCAGTTCCTTTCTCAAAGACAATCCCATAATCATCAGCTGAAGAGTTCAAAGGATATTGTAAGTTTGCAATTTTCCCCCATTTGTTCTCAGCTGTTTTTTCAGCTTTAAACATATCTAATCCTCCAAGACCAATATGACCATTTGAAGAAAAATATAAATTTTCATCCTTATCTAAGTATGGAAATAATTCATCACCAGCTGTATTGATTGATGGACCTAAGTTTACAGGAGTTCCCCAAGATTTTTCTCTTTTGTTATATAAAGAGTACCATAAGTCTTTTCCTCCTTGACCACCAGCCATATCAGAAGCAAAAATAATCAATGTTTCTCTTTTGTTGATAGCAGGATGACCAACAGTAATCGAGTCACTTCCTTCAGCGTCTCCTTTTAATCCTAGGCTAGTAGCAGCTTTAAAGCTTTTTCCTGATTTAGGAGCAACCAAAATGTCACAACCAACATTTTCCTTTTTAATAACTGGACATCTTGTAAAGTATAAGTTTGTTCCTTTAGCGTTTAATATTGAAGCTCCTTCATTATGCTCAGTATTAATTGTAGCATCCAATACTGTAGGTTCTCCCCACTTACCTTTATTATCTCTAGTTGTAATCCATAAATCCATGTAACTTTCACCTGTTCTTAAATCAATATCGTCACCAGTAGCTCCATTTCTAGAAGATGAGAAAATCATTTGAGTATATTTCTTGTCTGCCCAAGTAGGAGAGAAATCATAGTTGCTCGTATTTAATTGGATTTCTTGTTGAACAACATGTTTTGTTGGTTCACTGATCCATTCGATAGCTTTTTTACAAGAGTTTACACCTTCTTTTGCTTCTTTACTGCTTGGATTAACAGCTAAATACTTTTCGTAGTTTTTCTTCGCCAATTTATAGTTAGCTTGTTGTCTTTGAACATCAGCTAATCTTAAAATTACATCTGGGTTAGTCTTATCATATTTTAATTTGATAGCTTTTCCATAATAAACCTCAGCTTGTTCTGCCTCAAGAAGAAAACGGTAACTTTCTCCTAATTGGTAGTTCATACGAGCCTTTTCTTCTGGTTTTGCTTTAGCCATCGCCTTTTTATACGTTTCTGTTGCAGTGTAGAAGTTCTCATTGTTAAACGCTGCGTCGGCTTCTTTAGCAAAGTTTTTCTGTGCGAATGCACTTTGTGAAAGTATTAGAAATACTGAAATGCTAGTAAAAAGATTTAATATTCTCATATCATTTAAATATTTTTTCCTATGTATCATCCTAAATTATTTTTTTACATAGTAGATGCGAAAATAAACAATTATATTTATTTATCAACAAAAAAGATAAAAAACTAACTGTTTTTAATAGTGATAATTGTTTTTCTAAAACAAATCTAACATCAATGTCGAAATTTGCTCTGTAGTAAGAACAAATAGGCGATTTATTTCGCTCACATGAATATTTTTTAGGTTAAAACTTTAGTTTACCACTCTTCTTCTTGTCCCCTACTATTAAGGCCATCAAACCCTTCATTGTTATAATCGTCAATACTTGGCTGTCCCATTTCATATTGGAAGCAATCCAAGGGGTCTTGTGTTACACTTGGAGGTTTTGTAAAGTCTTCTTGGGATATGTTTAATGTAGAATCTTCGTAGACTTTGTTCATATAGTATCCCCAAATTGGTAATGCCATGTTGGTTCCCATTCCCAATTGCAGGCTTCTAAATCGAACTGAACGATCTTCAGCACCAACCCAAACTCCTGTTACCAAATCAGGAGTTAACCCCATGAACCAACCGTCAGATTGATTTTGAGTTGTTCCTGTTTTTCCTGCTATAGGCATTTTTAATCCAGCGTAAGGTCTTTTTTCTGTTTTTCTTCCTCGAATTCTAATAGCTGTCCCACCGACTAGTTTTCTCCCACTTTTTCCTCTGGCTGTTGGATGTTGCATACCAGCAGTAACTTTTTTCATCATTTGTAAAATTGTATATGCTGTATGCTCTGCCCAAACTTCTTTTGCTTTCTGTCTAGGTTCGTAGATAACATTACCATTTTTATCTTCGATTCTAAGAATAAATGTAGGGGTAATATATACTCCGTTATTTACAAATGCAGTCATTCCGCTTACCATTTCGAAAACAGATAAATCGAAAACTCCTAAAGCCATGGCTGGAACTGGTTCGAACATAGAGGTGTCAATTCCTAATTCAGCTACACGGTTAAAAACTTTTTGTGGCATTCCGTCTTTACCTATTATATGTGCAGTTATATTATTCATTGATGAAGCTAAGGCAAAAGAATAAGGTGTTAATTCATTAGTGTAACGTGCTCCAGCATTCCCTGGACACCACATCTTATTTCTTTTTGCATTGTATGGAACTTCCACACAATATTGCATGTCAGGAACTTGGTCACATGGGTGTATTGCTCCAACTTCAATAGCTGTTGCGTAAACAAACGGTTTAAATGTCGAGCCAACTTGACGTTTACCGTTTTTAACCATATCATATTTGAAATGTTTAAAGTTAGCACCTCCAACCCAAGCTTTTACATATCCATTGTGTGGGTTAATAGATACCATGGATGCCCTTAATAAGCTTTTGTAATAGCGAATAGAGTCCATTGCAGATAACAAAGTATCTTTTTCATAACCTTCAGCTTGCCAATCAAAAATTCGCATTTTTCGTTTTTCATTGAAAAGCTTTTCGATTTCAGCTTCCGTTCGAATAGGAGTGTCTTTACCGCAATGTTCACAATGAAAATGATCTCCTTCTCTATGAATAGATTGAGTTCTCTCACATTGAATGCATAGTTTTCCTTTTAAACCTTTGTACATTTTAGAACGACGTTTTGCTCTTTGCATAACGGTATCGATTTCAGCTAAAGACAAGTCGTTTGAAAAAGGCGGATTTCGCCATCTTGCATTGTTTTTAAAAAAGTCTCTTTGAAGTTCAAACTTTAGGTGTTCTTGTACTGCATACTCAGCATATTCTTGCATTCTTGAGTCAAGAGTTGTATAGACTTTTAGTCCGTCAGAATAGATATTGTAAGGTTCGCCATTTGCATCAACTCTTGTATAATTTCCTTCAGCATCTTTCTCTCCTAGTATTTTAGTAACCTCCTTTCGAAGGGATTCCCTGAAATAAGGAGCAAGCCCTGATTGATGATCTACACGGGTATAATTTAAACCAAGGGGTAAAGTTTTAAGTGAGTCAAACATTTTTTGTGTTATAAATTTGCTTTTTTTCATTTGAGCAAATACAACATTTCTTCTGTGCTGAACAGTATCTGGTTTTCTCAAAGGGTTAAAAAGAGAAGGGTTTTTTGCCATTCCAATTAACATGGCAGCTTCATGTAATTCTAATTCTTTAGGTGTTTTTCCAAAGTATACTTGAGAAGCAGAGTTGATTCCCACAGCATTGTTTAGAAAATCGAACTTATTGAGATACATTGTTAGAATCTCTTCCTTTGTATAGTTTTTCTCAAGTCTTGTGGCAATAATCCATTCCTTAAATTTTCGTTTAACAAGCTCCCATTTATTTAGTTTTTTTCTAGGAAACAATAACTTGGCAAGTTGTTGAGAAATTGTACTCCCTCCTCCTTGGCTTTTTTTATTTAAAACAATACCTTTTACAACTCTTCCCAAGGCCCTTACATCGACACCTGAATGACTGTGAAATCTTTCATCTTCAGTTCCAACCAAAGCTTTTTGAAGCCATGGAGAAAGGTCGTTGTATTTTGCATTAGTTCTATTCTCTCTAAAATATTTACCTAATTCCACATCGTCTTGGGTATATATTGTTGAGGCTAAGTTTGATTGAGGATTTTCTAAAGCATCAAAACCTGGTAGTGTTCCATCATCAGCTAAGCTCAACATAAAATATGTTGCTCCAATTGGAGTAAGAACTCCCAACCAAAGAACTAGTATAAAAAAGCGTCTTGTTCTTTTTCCTAATTTTCTTTTCTCAGCTGTTTTAGGTGCTTCAGGTGTTGCTTTTGTCTCTTCCATTTGTTTAGATGAACTAATAGTTTTTTAGTAGGCTGTTTTGAATTGTTTTAAAAACCTTAAATCATTTTCAAAAAAGTGCCTTAAGTCATTAACTTGGTATTTTAACATTGCGATTCTTTCAATTCCCATACCGAAAGCAAATCCACTATATATTGAACTGTCAATACCACAGCTTTCCAAAACGTTAGGGTCAACCATACCACATCCCATGATTTCTAAAAATCCAGTATGTTTACATACATTACACCCTTTACCATTACATATTTGACAACTGACATCTACTTCGGCGCTTGGTTCAGTAAATGGAAAATATGAAGGTCGAAGTCTAATTTTTGTTTTGTCCCCAAACATTTCTTTAGCAAAATACAGTAACGTCTGTTTAAGGTCAGCGAAAGAAACATTTTTATCAATATAGAGTCCTTCTACTTGATGAAATATACAGTGTGCTCTAGCTGATATAGCTTCATTTCTAAAGACCCTACCTGGAGAAATAGTACGTATAGGCGGAGTGCTATTTTCCATAACTCTAACTTGTACAGATGATGTATGTGTTCTTAATGCTATTTCAGGATCAATGAAGAAAGTATCTTGCATATCTCTTGCAGGATGCTCTTCAGGAAAATTTAAGGCTGTGAAGTTATGCCAGTCATCTTCTATTTCTGGTCCCTCTGAAACAGAAAACCCAATACGATTGAATATAGAGATAATTTCATTTCTTACCACAGACAAAGGATGCCTAGCACCAAGTTCATAAGGTTGGCCACTCATTGTTAAGTCCAAACCATGGTTTGTTGAGCTGGTTTCAGCCGCAGCTAACTTAAGTTCGTTGATTTTGTCTTGAGCAGCGTTTCTTAGAATATTAATTTTTTGTCCAAATTCTTTCTTTTGTTCAACAGGAACATTTCTGAATTCTGCCATTATGGCTTTGATATCTCCTTTTTTTCCTAAAAGCTTGATTCTAAATTGCTCTATCTCATCAGGGTTTGAACTATTAAAAGCCTCAACCTCCTGTAATAAATCTTCTACTCTAGTTAACATAATCCTATTCTATAACTTTGATACCGATAATTTTAACATCTTCCACAGGTCGCTCTCCTTGAGTTGGAGAGTTTCCGATTTTTTCTACAATTTCTATTCCCTCAATGACTTCTCCAAAAACAGTATAATTATTGTCTAAGAATGGAGTACCTCCTTCAGTCGTATATACTTTGATTTGTTCATCGTTAAATTGATATGGGACAAGCGTTTCAGCAATTTCATTTTCTACTTTAGACCTTAATAATGCGACACTATCCATTTTTCTTTCAGAGTTATAACGAGCATAAAGATCAGCAGTAGTTTTATTTTTTGGGTCTAACCAAAACTTATTTATTGAGTTTGTTTTTGCCATTTGGTTTATTCTAGCTTCCATTTGTTTTAAATCATTCATAGAATAAACAGCTCCTGTAACAATGTAAAATTGGGAACCACTTGAGCGTTGTTCAGGGTTAACATTGTCTCCTTGTCTAGCAGCACATAAAGCCCCTTTTTTATGATAGTATTTTTGTGTAATTTCTGCTGGGATGGTATAACTAGGGCCTCCATTTCCTAATCGAGTTGTTGCAGTTGCATTTTTAGAGTTAGGGTCTCCTCCTTGAATCATGAAATCCTTAATTACTCTATGAAATAATAGTCCATCATAATAGTTTTGTTGGATTAATTTGGCAAAATTTTCTCGATGTTGTTCCGTACCTTCATAAAGACGAATAATAACTTTTCCGTAGTTAGTATTCATTTCTACAACAGTTGGTAAAGTTATTTTTTCCTCTTCTTTTTGAGGTTCTTCTACAACTTCTTCCACAGTTTCTACCACTATATTTTCAGTTTCAGTCGTTTTATTTGACTTTTTAAGCAACCCACAGGCACTAAAAGACGTTATAACAACAGTTAATATAATGAGTTTTAAACTACTTGTTTGTAACATATTAATTAAATTTATAACTTTGTTCTTCTGCAAAGAAAAGGAATTTGCAGTAAAAGACCTTTAAAAAAATAATAAACATTATGAAAACTGTTTTTAGAAATTCAATTTTATTTATTGGATTGGTTACAATTATGACAATGCTTTCCTCTTGTTATAAGGAGAAAGAAACAACAGCAGTTATAACAGTTTTAGATGCTGCAAATGCTCCTGTTCCTGGAGCAGAGGTTAAATTGTATTATAAATATGCATCAGACTCTTTAGGTACTGACTTAAGGCTAGATAAAACTGCTACTACAGATGCTTCAGGGAAAGCAAATTTCAACTACACAGATGAATTTAAATCTGGTCAGGCTGGGCTTTCAGTGTTAGATATTGAAGTAGATGGAGCTATTTTGGGTATTATTAAAATAGAAGAGGAGCAACAAAACGAAGAAACAGTTAATATTCCTTAGTTTTTGGAAATAATAAGAAAATGTAAAAGAGAGCTTAATTTTTTTAGGTTCTCTTTTTTCTTTTAGAAGAGGGTATACTTTTTTAATTTTGAAAAATGGATTTTGAGTTAGAGAAAAAATGGAGAGCAACTGTTAAAACAGCTTCAAAACACTTTCATGAAGAGTTAGATTTACAATCTATTTTATTTGTATTAGGGCTACAAGAACTTAATAAAGGATATGTTGATTTGACAAAAGATCAGAAGTTAGAAGTGATGCATATTGCGATATGCACGCTTTTGGAACCATATGGATACTACCATTTTAGAGGAAGAGATCAAGACGGATGGCCTCATTTTGAAAGAAGAGAATCTATTCCCTTATTGAATGAGAAAGAGCAAGAGAAACTTTTAAAAGAAGCTGTTATTGATTATTTTGAAAGAACTGCAATTCAGTAATAGATAAACGATAAAGATTGATAGAACTAAAGAATATAAATAAAGAACTGTCTAAGCATGAACTGTACGAGCAATTATTTGTGCACATTCAGGCAGTTACCCATGGGGAATCGAATTTAATAGCAAACTTGAGTAATATTTGTGCGTTATTGAAAGAAGAAATGAACTGGTTTTGGGTAGGGTTTTATTTGGTTGAAGGTGAGGAATTAGTTTTGGGACCTTTTCAAGGGCCCATTGCTTGTACAAGGATAAAGAAAGGTAAAGGTGTTTGTGGTACTTCATGGGAACAGAAGAAGACCATTGTAGTTTCTGATGTTAATCAGTTTGAAGGGCATATAGCTTGCAGTTCTATTTCGCAATCGGAAATTGTCTTACCAATAATAAATGTTGAAGGTAAATGTATCGGGGTATTGGATGTAGATAGTGAATATTTAAATACCTTTGATGAGGAAGACCAAATTGGGCTTGAGAAAATAATGAATCATATAGTCTCTTTATTTTGAAAAGATTAATTTATAGTGTTTTTATTCTGATGTTGATCTCAGGTTGTGCTCAACAATCTGCGCTTTCTGGTGGAGAAAAGGATGTGACCCCTCCTGGTTATTCTGTAGAGACAACCTTTCCAGAATATGGAGCAACTAATTTTACGAGTAATAGAATAGAAATAGGTTTTGATGAATTTATTAATCTGAAGAACTCAGGTAAGGACGTTGTTGTGACTCCCTTTCTAAGTAAACAACCAACTTATGAAGTCAGAGGTAAAAAAGTTGTAGTAAGGTTTTTGGAAGAGTTGGATGAAAATACCACCTATACGCTCAATTTTGGAAATAGTATTAGTGATATTACAGAAGGAAATAAAATAGCGAATTTTAGTTATGTTTTTTCTACAGGTGATGTTTTAGATTCCTTAAAGTTGTCAGGAGAAGTTTACAATGCTTTTACGAAGAAGCCTGTTGAAGGAACTGTTGTTGGCTTGTATAATTCATTGAGTGACTCAGTAGCTATTCATGAAAAACCCTATTATTTTACAACAACAGATGCTCGGGGTAGGTTTAACCTTCAAAATATTAAAGAAGGAGAATACCAACTTATAGCCCTTAATGATAAAAACAATAACCTGAAATATGATTGTTATACAGATGAAATAGCTTTTTTGGATAGCGCAGTAAATATCGTCTATGATACACTAAAAAATATTAGAATATTGAATGTGTTTAAAGAGCAGCAAAACAAAACATGGATTGAAACAAAACGCTATAAAAGTCCTGGAGAAGTGCATTTAGTTTTAAACAGGGCAATAGATTCAATATTTGTAAAACTATTAAATAATTCATTTGTTGATGGGGAAACGGAACAAACATTTTTTAATGAAGACTCAGTTGGTTTTTGGCTAAGAGAAATGGAGGATAAGAAGAACTTAGAATTGATTACTAATATAGCACCTGAAGATACTATATCGCTGAAGTTAAGAGCAGGGAAAATCGATTCGATATTAAAATTCAAGACAAATATTAGTACAGGACTGCCTTATTATGAACCAATAAAAATAATTTTTAAAACCCCTATTGATATTATAGATAAATCTTCGATTTTATTGATGGATGAAGACTCATCCATTGTCCCTTTTGAATTTAGTCAATCTTTGAATGAGGTATTGTTTAACGCTAAATTAAAAGAAGATGTTAACTATGAAATGATAGCGTATCCTAATGCGTTTAAAGGGGTTTATGGAGGAACAAATGATACAATACGATTATATTTTAATTTAATTCCACCCAATAAATATGGACAATTGATTTTGAATTATGAACATGAAGAACATACACAACATGTTATTCAGCTATTAAAAAATGATGAAATTTTACAAGAAGTGTTCATTCAGAAGAGAAAAGAAAAAGTAGTGTTTGAGCATCTGTCTCCTGGATCTTACAAACTTAGGGCTATTGTGGATGAGAATAAAAATGCACAATGGGATCCAGGCTCATACTCTAAAAAAGACTTTCCAGAACCTGTTTATTTATTTGAAGATAAGATTGATCTTAAAGCTGGTTGGGATTTGGATTTAACCTGGAAAAATTAGCTTTTTCTTTTAGAGGACGCGTTTTCTGGGAAAAAAAACCTTAAATCAAGGGTAAGATAGTTACCGTTTAAAAAAGTTTTTAATTGACTTTGTTTACTTCCTTCATAATTGTAGTAAAAGAAAGATTCTGCTATTGGTTTAAATGGGCTGTTAAATGATGCTCCGATATAGAACGTTCCTTTTTCTTCTGTTCTGTATTCAAACCCTAAATTTGCTAATAAAGAATAGCTTATCCAATGTTGGCGGTATGATATATTATAGAGCAAAAAATTTTCACCTTTACTTTCTACACTAGATGGATACATGTCAAGACCAATTCCAGCTGTGGTATTCATAAAAATATTCTCTGATAATTGAATATATACTAGTGCTTGTATAGGGATTTGATATCCAATAAATCCAAAGTCAGATTTATCAGAAGTGTTAAGGGTTAGCCCTTTTGCTGCTAAATCATAATTCCTACGGACTGAAGAAATTCCCGATTCGATAGCAATAGATTTAGTAATTTGCTGGCGAACTAATACCCCAAAACTCATCCCTGTTTTGGGATTAATATTTATTTCAACAAGAGAGTCGCTTAGGGTTTGAGGACCAGCGTTGAAGTAATTAACGGGAATAATAGGCTTCAATTGAAAGCCAAAAGTCGTTCCTTGTTTTTTTTGAGCTAGTATAATAACCGAGCTTAAAATTAGCAATGAGGTAAAACAATATTTTCCAAACAGTTTGATCATAAATCCTAACGTACAAAATTAATATGTTTTTCAATTAAAAACATTCAATTGTGTAAAAGACTTTTTAGGTAACGGTCAAAAAGGAGAATTATTGGATAATTTTACCCTTTCACGTTATCTGAGAAGTCCATGAAATTCAATCTTTTATTTTTTAGTGTTTTATTATTTGCTTTTTTTTCTTGTGAGCCAGAAGAAAAGAAAATCCCTGTTCCTGAGACAAAAGAGGAGATAAAAGAAGAACCAAAACCTGTGATTGAGTATGGATTTAATTACCATGATTATGTTGTTGATACTAATAGAGTGAAGAAAAATGAAGGGTTAACACATATTCTACCAAAATATGGAATTGGAGCAGGAACAATTTTTCAAATTGCAGAAAACTTTGATTCTATATTTGATGTGCGAAAAATTAAACCCAATCATCTTTATACTGCATTTCAAGCCAAAGATTCTACTAATAGATTATTAAAGTTCGTTTATAAAAAAGATGCAATTAATTATGTCGTTTTTGATTTCGAAGATTCTTTGAATGTTTATTTAGGCCAAAAAGAAGTTATTGTTAAAGAAAAGATGGCAGGAGGAATTGTAACATCCAGCCTTTGGAATGCTTTTATGGATCAGGACTTATCTCCAGCATTGGTTGGTAAGGTAACCAAATTATACGCATGGAGCATTGATTTTTTTGGGATACAAAAAGGAGATTATTTTAAGGTGATATATGAGGCTAAATATGTTGACGATGAATTTGTTGGTGTAGGAAAGGTAAAGTCAGTATTGTTTAACCACTTAGATAAAGATCGTTACTTTTTTATCTATCAAAGGGATACTATGCCAGAGAGCTATTTCAGTGAAGAGGGGGAAAGTATGAAGCGAGCTTTGTTGTCTGCTCCTTTAGAATTTACAAGGATTTCCTCGAAATTTTCTCACCGCCGTCTACATCCAGTTTTTAAATATTATCGTCCCCACCATGGGGTTGACTATGCTGCTCCAATGGGAACAGAAGTGGTTGCAACTGGAAATGGAGTGGTAACTTTTGCAGGTTGGGCTGGGCAAGCAGGTAGGTTAGTTAAGATTAAACATACAACTGGAGATATTGAAACGAAATATATGCATCTAAGGCGTTTTGCGAAAGGAATTAAAAAAGGTGTACACGTTAGTCAAGGACAAAAAATAGGAGAGGTAGGAAGCTCAGGAGCATCTACAGGGCCGCATCTAGATTATAGAATATATATTAATGGAAAAGCTGTAGACCCTTTAAGTATTGACATTCCTACTGTTGATCCATTGAAAGATAGTGCACTAATTGAATATAAGTCTTATATTGCTCCTATTAAAGTGAAATTAGACAACATTGCGGTTGATACTACTCAAATATAGCTCAAGGTATTTCCTATTGCTTTTTGCTTCCTTTTTTTTGACTTTTTATTATGGTCAAAAGAATCAACTTGTATCATACATACCTTATGATAATCTAGATCGTTTATCATACCCAGACTTAACAATCAAAATAAAAATACATTTAATCTATCGTTATGAGGATGACGCACATAACTATAATCTTGATAGTATAGACTTAATAAGAAAACAGGTGGATTGGATCAATGGATTTTATAAGCATTTGTCCCCAAGTACCTTGAAGTCTCAGGATGGTAAGTCTAACTTTATACCAGATAGTAGAATACGATTTAGGGTCGATGCTATTGATTCTTTTGTTGATTCAATTGCTTGGAATAGAATCTATTTAGAGTTAGATGAAAAACCTATTCAAATTGATTCTGTTGATGTTGTTCATAATCGATTATACGTAAAAAATAGCGCTTATAATCGAATAAAGAACCAAGATAGTATTGTGCTTAATCAAAAAAATATCAAGGTTCGTTCAATAGGTAGAAGAACTGGTTATAGCTATATCGAGCTTGAAGATTTACCAGAATTACCTATACCTCAGAATTTGTTTTATTACCGCAAAAGAGACTTAAACTGTGATCGCTATATTTGGGAAAAATACACAAATAAAGATAAAAACCACTTACACCTATTTTATACAGGAAGCTCCTATAGTGCTGTTGCTTTTGGTTGTGGACCTTCTCCTTATTTTCTAAATGTTTCTAATTTTATTAAAGGTGGAGACTGGGCAAATGCCCAACTTTTAGCACATGAAATAGGTCATACATTAGGGTTATATCATACTGATAGACCACAATTCGATGATTTACCTTCTAGGGACAAGTTTGGCTTTATTCCATGTGACAGTACTCAAACAAGCAATAATATTATGGGGTATAATCAGTGTAGAAATTATTTATCCCCAATGCAAATCGGATATGTACATTATTTATATTCAACAGACACTAATCGTATTAGACTTACAACTGCTAATGAATATAACCCCCAACATTCTTTTGTAATATTTGAAGATACAGTTTGGAATAAGTCAATGTTGATTACGGGAGATATTGTAGTTAAAAAAGGACAAGTACTAACAATTAATAAAGACATACACTTGTCGAAAGGATCTACAATTTATTTAGAAAAAAAAGCTAGGCTAATCGTTGATAATGCCCATTTATATAATTGCTTTGGAACAAATTGGTTAGGAATTATAAAATGCAAAACTGTTTTTAGGCCTCATAAAAATGTTAGGAGACCTAAAAACATGGCTCAAGTTATTTTAAAAGGCAATGCTATAGTTAAAAATACTATTTCATTACCGTGATAAAACCTTGGCATGCAATATTATCGCATTGATCTTCATCAACTAATTCTAAAACATAGTAATAAACACCTCCTGAAACATCCTCAGCTTTCCAGTCGTTTTGATAGTTGTCAGAAGAGTAAACAACACGCCCCCAACGGTTGTATACCTTTATTTTTGTATTAGGATGGTATTCTAAATTTGCTATTACAAATGCTTCATTTTGATTGTCATCATTAGGAGTAATTACATTTGGAATTGTAATCGAACAACCTATTACATCAATATATGCATCGTGATAAGCTTGTTGGTTACATGCATCAGTAACTGTTAACGCATAATTTCCTGAAAGAGGGTTTACAACTGTTAATTCTCCTGTTTGATTATTTGTATTTAAAGAACCATTTCCTGACCAATTAAAGTTATAAGGTTGACTTCCTCCAGATACAGATGGTGTTAATATTAAATCTTCGCCAATACAGTGGAAAGTTGGTGTTTCAACAGATAGTCCAACAGGATTAATATTTACATTAACGGTAACACTATCCACTGCTACTATACCACAAGTATCTGTCATGGTAACAGTATAAGTTGTTGTTTGTGTTGGAGAAACTAAAGAAGATTCGCCAGTACTACCTGTGCTCCATAAATAAGTCAAAGGGTGTGCCCCTCCAGTTGCATTAGCTTCAAGAAGAATAAAGCCTGAGCTACAAAGAGTAGTATCATTCATATTGGCTTGAATAGGGTCTGGAGTGTCAAAAATAATACTAACTGTATCTGTTATTGATGCTACATTACAAGCATCATAAGCCGTTACTACATAGTCTGTTGTTTGGTTAGGTGATACATATATAGAGTCTCCATTAGAGCCATTATTCCATTGATAAGTATAAGGAGCTATTCCGCCAAATGCATTTGCATTGACCATGATGGAATCTATTGGACAATATATAGTAGTATCTCCCATTGCAGTAACATTATATTCGTAGTCTTCAATAATATATAATGTTCCTGATGTTACGATGGTGTCCCCACAAGGGGTTATCGTATAAACGTTAATGGTAAGCTCTTCATTTCCTTCAGCAATACCATCTGCTATTGTTGAAATGTTTATTGTTGCCGTATCGCTTCCTGATGGGAAAAATATACTATCAGCGACGGCACCATAATCTACACCATTAGTTGCAGAACCTAGAATATCAATATCTAATGTTAAGTCACCAATAGTATCAGGACGAACAAATGTAAACATGGCGTCAATACACCCTTCTAATACAGCAGTATCTCCAACAATAGAGTTAATACTTGATGCTGCAGAAATATTGACTTCAACAGCATTAGAAGAAAAACTTCCTGCTTCTAAAAAAACACCTGAATCATAGGCTCCATCTCCAGCATCACCAATTGCCAGCTTTATATGGTAAGTTTGGTTACAAAGCACAGCTGCTTTTACTTGTAGCACCACTGTTTTTCCATCATACTCATAATCATTAGTTGTATTTGGAGTGTAAAAAACGTTGTAAGAAGCCCATGCAGGGTCTATTGCTGCACAAGTAGAGGATGAACCAAAAGTCCCTGCTACTCCTGGGTTAATTGTGTTGATTGATACTGGAGTAGAAGTGAAATTATTAGGGTTTGAAGGGTCAGGAACTAAAGCTACATTGTATGCAGTATAATTCCCTCCAGCTGGGTTGGGTCCACTAAGAAAGAATCCAAAAGCATCATTAACAGATCCACAAACGTACTCTTCATATTCTTCGGAAGCAAATACGTAATTAAATTGTATCGTATCTCCCTGAGGAACAAAATCAAACTCAACAACACACTCATCATATATCTGATTCGAAGTAATAGATTGAAGGTCAGGGTCAGTTCCAGGTAAAAGTCCTCCACCTCCAAGGCTTACCCCTGTACCTGTATTAGCAAAACTAGCCATTTGCACATCTCCAGAACCAAGGATTAATCCATTAGATATCCCCGTAGAGTTAGATAAATCAGAAAACTGTCCAACTTGTTCTTCAACAAATCCAGCAGAACCTCCATTATATTGAATATTAGAAACGCTAACACCATTACCAACTAATACATTTTGTATGTAACTAGCGACAGAGGCATTATTATTTACCGTAACTTGGGCATTAGCCAAAAAAGGAAGGATGAAAATTAAGGACAATATTTTTTTCATATGAATTATAGGTTAATACATTTAAGACTCGAAAGAGCTATAATAAGTTGCTTTAGAATAAATTAAAAGTTAAATATATATTATTTCATTCAGCTCAAAGTAGTTATTTTAGTCGAGATTTTGAAACTTTGGAGCTAATTTTTAGTTTAAGCCTTTATGATGCGAATAAAAAAGATAATGTTAGTTGTTATAACAATCATAACTTTAAGTGGTTGTTTTGAGTATGAGGATGTTGATTTTAAAGGAGTTCAGAACTTTAGTTTAGCTGATAGGACAAAAGAAAATGTATTGATAAGGTTGGATTTAAAAGTGGATAACCCCAATACTTACAACATTACAATTAAGCCAACAACATTGGATGTTTTTATTAATGGTAAGCATGCAGGAAAAACCAAAATGAAAGATAAGATTGTATTAAAAAAGAATACAACTGGTGTCTACCCTCTGTATCTTCAAGCTAAGACGCAAGAAATAATGGGAGCTATGACAGGATCTTTAGGTTCATTGTTTTCTGGAAAAGTGAAAGTGGGAGTAAAAGGTGATGTGAAAGCAAAAGTATATGGAGTGGGTAAGAAGTTTTATTTAAATGAAGAGGAAACTGTTAGTTTGAAAGGGTTGATGTAAATAGATAGCGCTTTTCTAACAATAAAAAGTTTTAAAAACAAAAATTAAAAATCAGCTCAAATAGAATAAAAAACTTAATTTAACGAGAATTTTAAATAGCTTCGTAATGAATAACAACCCAATTGGAATATTTGATTCAGGAGTGGGAGGGTTGACAGTATGGAAAACATTGCTCAACACTTTTGAAAATGAATCTTTTGTTTATTTTGCCGACAATAACAATTGTCCATATGGGAATAAGACAAATGAAGAAATTACAATATTGAGTAAAGCAATTGTAGATTTTTTGATTACTCAAAAGTGTAAAATTATCATTGTTGCATGTAATACAGCGACATCTGCTGCAATTCAAAAATTGAGAGCTGAATATACAATTCCGATTATAGGCATAGAGCCAGCGATAAAACCAGCATCTATTTTAACAAAAACAGGAAATGTTGGGGTGTTAGCGACTCAAGGAACAATAAATGGTGGACATTTTAAGAATACTTCCGAAAAATTTGCTAAAAATAAGAATGTTATCACTCAAATAGGGTATGGTCTTGTTAAGCTGGTAGAAGAGAATAAGGTGTATTCGGAAGAAATGGAAGTATTACTTAGAAAGTATATCCAACCAATGTTGGCAGAAAAAGTCGATTATATTGTCTTAGGTTGCACGCATTATCGACTTTTAGTTGATCAAATACATAAAATAACAGGGGGACGTATTTCTTTATTAGAGCCATCAGAAGCTATTGCCAAGCAAACAGAAAAGGTATTGTCAGAATTGAATTTATTGAGTGATACTTCAAATAGAAAAACTCAGGTTTATACTTCTGGGAATTCAATTGAGTTAATTGAGCAGATTTTAGAACAATTAGAAATTAATGAAGAGGAAGAAATAGAAGTTAATCGGTTTGTATAGATTAGGATTGGGTATCAATAAAAAGTAATTATATTCGTAACTTTACAGCGTTAAATCATTATGGAAGAACAAGCAAATAAAGGAAAAAAGAAAGACGGAATTTACATTGTAATCATCGTTTTATTATTGGCAGGAATAGGCTATTTAAGCTTTGCTTTAGGAGAGGCTAATAAGCAAAATAAAACGCATGAGTCGTCAATTTCTGCATTATTGAAAGAGAAGGAAGATCTAAATACTATCCTTAAAAACTCTGGTATAATAGAAGAAGCGGACGATGCTGTTCTTAGACAGAACTTGGTTAGTTTATTGGATCAATACGATAATATTGAGATAGAAAACCAAGAGATGCAAGATAGTATTGATAATCAACGAGCTCGTATAACAAGCCTGATTGAGGAAGTTGATGGGCTAAAAAATCAACAAAAGAGAGATTGGGGTAAAATCTATAAGTTAAAGAAAGAAACAGAGACGCTTAGAGATATTATGAAAGGTTATATTCATACTATTGATTCTTTAAATACATTGAATGGAAAGCTTCAAAATACAATTGTAATTAAAGATAATCAAATCTCAGAAGTGTCATCAGAAAGAGATCAGGTAAAATCAGAGTTGGATAAGACGAAGAATATGGTGGCTTTAGGATCTGTTTTACAAACAGCGGGAATTACATCTAATGCCATAATTGTAAAAAATAGTGGGAAACAAGTTGAGACATCTAGAGCTAAGCGTACAAATATGATTAAGTCGTGCTTTACTATCATAGAAAATAAAATAGCTAAAGCAGGAAATAAAGAAATAATAATGGTTGTAATTGACCCTAATGGTAAGGTCTTAAAAAATAGTTCATCCTTTAACTTTGATGCTAAAGGAGCTTCAAAATCAGGAAGTGTGAAAAGACAGATTAATTACCAAAATCAAAATGTGGATTTATGTATTTACTTTGAGGTAGAAGGGAAAATTGATCCAGGAACATATACAACAGAAATTTATGCTGAAGGGGCCAAGATTGGTTCAACAACTTTTGCATTGAAATAAGAATTAAACTATGAAATACTTTTTTGTTATTACTTCATTTTTAGTAGCGCTATTGTTAAATAGCTGCATCGATGATGGTTTTTCGGAGCTTGATTTAAAAGAGCAGGCTAATGGCGCTCCAGGTAGGATAGTTGTGGTTTTAGATAAGCCATATTGGGAAACAAACCTTGCTAAAGTAATTAAAGAAACTTTAGGAAAACCTGTTGAAACCTTGCCTCAGGAAGAACCGTTGTTTGATGTTTTAATGGTAGATAACTCTTCGTTTGACCAAGCCTTAAAAACGAATCACACCGTATTGATTTTTGAGATAAATAAGGCAAGAAAATCTATTTCACTAAACTTTAATGATCCAACAAAGGATATCTGGGCAAAAGGACAGAAAGTTTATAAAATATCTGGAGGAAATACTGTTGATATTGCAGATCAGTATATGCTATATGCTCCTACTTTAATAAATGAACTTAGTGCTTCAGCAATTACTGGTTTACAGGAGGAATATAGAAAAGGTTATAATAAAGCGATAAAGGAAGAGTTGGAGATTACAATGGATTTATCTATGAATGTTCCTAATACAATGAAGGTTGCTGAGAACTTTAATGAATTAATCTGGATGCAACAAATACGATCGAAACATTCTGATGGTTTAAACCATGAAATTCAACAAGGGTTACTAGTGTATACTTATCCATTTATTGATGATAGCACCTTTACTCTAGAATATCAATTAAATAAGAGAGACAGTGTCTTAAAAAAGTATATTCATGGTGAGAAAGAAGGAACATACATGGCAACAGAAAGGTCTCCAAACTTTTATCCTGAGTACGTAGAAAAAGAGTATAATGAAAACTATGTTTTCGAAATGAAAGGACTTTGGAAAATGGAAAATAGCTTAATGGGAGGGCCTTTTATTAGTGTGAGTCAAGTTGATAAAGAAAACAATAGAGTAATTACAGTAGAAGGGTATATTTTTGCTCCAAAATTTCAAAAACAACCTTATTTAAGGGAATTAGAAGCGATGATTTATTCATTAGATTTTTAGTTGGGTTATTCAGCTTTAAATAACGTTGAGCTTAGAAATTAAGAACCATTTTGGTTAAAAATTAACTAGCCTATGTGTATAGGTTTTAACCTAAATTCTAAAAGATGTCGTTAAAGGTTATACCTTTCCTTTTAGTATGAGTACAATAGATATTGTTATTATTGTTCCACTTATTTGGGCAGCTTACAGAGGATTTAAAAAAGGATTGATTATTGAGGTAAGTAGCCTTATTGCTCTTGGTTTGGGAGTATGGGGTGCGATTCACTTTTCTGACTATATTGCCGAAATTATTACTGGTAAGGTGGAGGATAAATATGTTCCATTAGCTTCATTTACTGTCACCTTTATTCTAATTGTTGCAAGTGTTTTTGTTTTAGGTAGAATTTTAGAAAAATTTATTAATTTAATTCAATTAAAACTAGTCAATAAAGCAGCTGGAGCAGGCTTTGGCGTTATAAAAGTGTTGCTGATAATTAGTGTGATTCTAGTCATTATTAACTCTTATGACGAGCAGCTAAACTTAATTCCTCAAGAAGTTAAGGATGAGTCAGCATTGTACTACCCTCTATCCGATTTCTCTCAAACAGTTATCCCTGCTTTAAAGGAAAATAAAATGTTTGAACAAGTTGGGGTTCCTTCAGTAAATGTAGACTCTCTCATCATAGATAAAGCCATTGAAAGTCAATTAAATTGATGTATTTGTTAACTAATGATGGCAACAACTCTTTACTTCTGTCCCATCTTCACTTAAAGGAGGACTGATATAAGGGATGTCTAAATTCATTCCTCTTAGAATAAAAAGAATCCCAAATAAAACCATTACATAAGGAATAGCCTTGGTCATTTTATTTCGTATAGTTGCTGATATTGAACTAGAAAAGTAAGGTAAAGCAAATAGCATTGGTAATGTTCCTAATCCAAAGAAAAGCATAAATAAAGCTCCTGAACTGATACTTCCATAAGCTACAGAACCAACCATAGCAACCCAGACTAAACCACACGGAAGTAGACCATTTAATAATCCAAGAATCAGTAATGATGAATTGGATTTTTTAGTTAAATACTTCCCTAATTTATTTTTTACCCAGTTGTTGAATTTTAAATACAGCGTACTTGTAAACTTTACCTTTTTCAAAATACGAGGAAGTAAAACAGAGAGGATGATTAAAATCCCAATAGTAATACTAACATATTGTAAAACCCCAGCAAGCTTTAATCCAGTACCAAATAATCCTAATAATGTTCCTAATAGTACATAGGTACTTATTCTTCCAAAGTTATAAAACAATATACCAATTGTTTTAGTAAGATTATTTGTTCGGTTTAATGGTAGAGCAAAGGCGATGGGACCACACATCCCCACACAGTGAAAACTGCCTGCAAATCCCATTATAAAAGCTGCTGTAATTAAATCCATAATTAAATTTTTATTCTTCCTTTGTCAACATAAAACTCACTTTCATTTGTTTTCCATGATAATAAAAGGTTATAGTATCCCTCAGAAACTTTCTCTTTAGGAATTAGTTGCGTATTCCCCGCATCTTTGGAAAATGAAAAGTGCTTATCTAGTTTTCCATTTTCTGGGCGATATAAATGAATCACACCATTTGTAATGCTATCCATGTTAACTGATTCTGGGAACTCAATTGCCAGAAATTGATTGTCAACACTAACTTTGATGTGCTCTTTTATTGCTTTACTATTCTTTATTGCTTGAATCTTTTGTTCAAACTTTACACCTTCTTCGTAATAGTTTTCCTCTACTAAGTCACTTGATGTACGAATCATTGTTATTACCATAAACATGATGTATGATATAAACAATACAATAGCGATGACAATTCCTTTTCCCCAGTTCATAATTTCTTTTTTTAAAGTGTTGGTCCCATAAAGGTAGTTCTTACTTTTGAAATAAGCTTGCCGTCTCCATAGACACCAATTATAAATACCATTTTACCAGCATCAATATCAAACTCTTTTTTCTTCATAATGATGGCAAAGTTTTTCTTCAGTTCTGTTTGAGGCTCTAAGGTAAATTCAATTGGTGGAATTTCTCCATTTCCCTCAAGAATTTTTAAGGTGACTTTTTTGGTGTCTTTAGTTTTATTTACAAGGCCTAAATTGTACGTGTTACTAATTCTTGTTTCATCAACCTTTTGGAAAGTAGTCCCTCTTAATCTAGTGATTGTACTTTCAAAATCACTTCTTGTAACAGTCAAGTAACCTAAAACACCAACAATAATCACCAAAACAACAGAATACGCTAAAGTTCTAATGTTCCATTGAAACCCTTTTTCTCCCGTTTCGATGCCTTCTTCCGAAATATAGCCAATTAGTCCTTTTTCTAGACCTACATTTTCCATCATATAGTCACAAGCATCCATACAGGCTGTACAGTTTACACACTCTAATTGTGTTCCGTTACGGATGTCTATTCCCGTAGGGCAAACATGGATACATTGTTTACAATCGATACAGTCTCCTTTTCCTAAAGCTTTTCGATCTTCATTTTTTCTAAACTTCGCTCTACCATTCTCTCCTTCACCTCTTTTATGGTCATAAGCAACATTAATTGATTTACCATCTAATAATACACCTTGCAGCCTTCCATAAGGACAAATTGTTGTACAAACTTGTTCTCTTAAAAAAGCGAATACACCATAGAATACAGAAGAGAAAATAATGATGGCAACTAGTCCTCCAATATGATTAAGTGGATTGTCTAACTGTATTTCAATTAATTTTTCAGCACCAATAATATAAGCTAAGAAGGTATTAGCTATTAAGAACGAAATCAACCAAAAAATAGAGTGTTTTAATACTTTTTTAAAGATTTTTTTACCATCCCATGGAGCTTTGTTTAGCTTTTTTTGTTTTGTCCAATCTCCTTCAATTAAATATTCAATTCTACGGAAAATCATTTCCATAAAAATTGTTTGTGGGCAAGCCCATCCACAGAATAAACGACCAAAAACAACAGTAAATAAAGAAATAAAAACCACTGCTCCGATCATTGATAATGCGAAAATATGGAAATCTTGTGGCCAAAATATTTTACCAAAAATGATGAATTTTCGTTCTAATATGTTGAATAACAATAAAGGTTCTCCTCCTATTTTGATATGTGGAGCAGCAAATAAGAAGGCGATTAATGTGTAAGCAAAAACTTGTCTGTAATTAAAGTATTTACCACTTACTTTTTTAGGATAAACCCACACACGTCTCCCATCTTTATCGACAGTAGAAATACCATCCCTAAATTCTTCGTTGTTTGCCATAATTTATTGGTATTATTTAACCTATACAAAGGTGGTTAATATCCAGTATAAAAGTATGTAACTTTCGTTGCATAAAAAACTGTATTTGTATAGTTAAAAAACTGCTAAAAATCAGCGTTTTGATTTGTTGTAAGCCTTTGTTCTTTAGTTGTTTAATCTTTTGTTCAAGAAGTTAAATAAGAAATGAATAGCATAAAAAAGCCACCCTAATTCATTAGAGTGGCTTCTATTACTTAAACCTTATTGTCAATTATTTCATTAAGTCTCCTTCAGGAGCTTTCCCTTCTTTAAAGTCTAAAGAGTGAATAAATGAAGCTAATTGTTGAATTTGCTTTTCGTTAAATTTACTCTTATGCTCTGGCATTCCATTTGGACGACCTTCACTAATAGAAGTAAAAATATCTCCAGCTGTTCCACCATATAGCCAATATTTATCAGTTAAGTTTGGTCCAACTGAACCTTCTCCATCTGCCATATGACATACTTTACATGTTCCATCATAAAGCTCTTTACCTGCCGCAATTTCAGATTCTTCAGTTAGGAAAGTAACCGTCTCTGCAGAGATTAATAAATTATTAGCTTTTTTGTATTCGTATACATCTTTTTCAGATTGAGCCATTTCCATAACATAAGCTTCTTCTTGTAATGGCCAAACTTTGAATGTCTGATACATTCCCCAGTAGATTACTGAGAAAATAATTGTTCCATAGAACATCCATACCCACCACGGTGGCAATACGTTATCTAACTCTTTAATTCCATCATAATCGTGATCTAAAAGAATAGAGTCTTCATTTTCGATGGCTACCGATTTAGTTAAGAAACCAAAACCTTCTTCATCATATTCAATCTGATTTTCTCTACCTTGGTTTTTAAGCGCTTTAACACCATTAACAATAACCAATAAAGCAATAATTAAGAATCCTATGATTGATAATAAGAAAACAAG
Source organism: Bacteroidia bacterium (assembly GCA_030426105.1). GTDB lineage: Bacteria > Bacteroidota > Bacteroidia > Flavobacteriales_D > Parvicellaceae > S010-51. The sequence continues at coordinate 61,416 of JAUHZI010000002.1, forward strand.
TGTCCCATTACTCATAGGCGTTGGAGCTGGAGTTGAATCGGCTACAACATTTTCTTCTCCTTTTGGTTCTTCAACAACTACAGGAGCAGGTGGGTTATCAACATAATCAAAGATTGCGTCAACCTCTTCTTTACTTAAGTGTGCCATTGGAGACATTGCAGCTGGAGAGAAATCCCATACTGCCACAGCCATTTTAGATTTTCCACTTTCATATAAGTCGTTTGGGTTAGCAATCCATTCGTAAAGCATTTCTGCCTCTCCTGCTTCTTCCCATTTTGCTTTTGCTCCTTCTAATTTAGGACCAATAGACTTTTTATCTATCTTATGACAAGCAGCACAATTTTGTTTGAATAATTTTGCTCCGTCTTGTGCATTTACGGTAAACAAGGCCGATAAAAACACCGATAGTACAAGAATTCCTTTATTATATTTTTTCATTTTCTTCGTATTTAAATTTTTAACTCTACTAATCGTCGGATAATGGAATCTGTTCCAGAGTTTCCACTCTTTTCTTATCTACTCTTAGCGCCCAAATTAAAACCCCTGTGAAGAAGGTTATAAATATGACTAGCGATATAACAGGGTATATTTCAACCCCGTCAATTGTCGCTAAATTATCTTTTATAAATCTTAACATATCGTTTATATTATTCTTCGATTTCTTCTGCTTTAATGTCTTTCCCTAATCGTTGTAGGTAAGCAACTAAAGCGACGATTTCTTTAGATTTAACACTTTCTATTGCTGCAGCTTGTTCTTCTTCAGAATCATCAGCTTTAATCTTTGTAACAATATTTGTTGCAATTGCTAAAGCTTGCTCTTCTAAGTCAGCCATTGCTTTTTCTTCATAACCCTCTTCGTAAGGAACACCAAGTGTACGCATCGCTGAAATCTTACCTTGTAATAAAGAAAGGTCCATTTCATCTTCGATAATCCAAGGATATGCAGGCATCAATGATCCAGGAGACATATCTTTAGGAACTTTCATGTGCTTGTAGTGCCAATCATCACCTCTTTTTCCTCCTTCACGAGCTAAGTCTGGTCCAGTTCTTTTAGATCCCCATAAATGTGGGTGGTCATAAACAAACTCTCCTGATTTAGAGTATTCTCCATATCTCACTGTTTCAAAACGAACAGGTCTAATCATTTGGGAGTGACAGTTATTACATCCCTCTCTAATATAGATGTCACGTCCTTCTAGTTCTAATGGCGTATATGGTTTTACACTTGCAATTGTAGGAATATTTGAATCTACAATAGACACTGGAATAATCTGAACAATACCACCAATTGCAACAGCAACTAAAGCTAAAATTGTAAACTTAATTGGCTTTCTTTCAATAGCACCATGCCAACCTTCATTAGCAAAACGGTGTTTTTTGTTTAATGGAGCAGCTTCTGCAGCTTCTTCTGGTAAGAACTCTCCAACAGCAGCAGTTTTAAATAAGTTGTAAGTACCTATGATAGCTCCAACTAAATAAATTAATCCACCAAATGCTCTCATTGTATAAAGTGGTGCTAATTGAGTAACTGTATCTAAGAATTCCCCATGAACTAAAGTTCCATCTGGATTAAACTCTTGCCACATTAATCCTTGTACAAAACCAGCCCAATACATTGGTAATGCCCAGAATAAGATTCCTAACGTAGCAACCCAAAAGTGAACATTAGCCAGTTTAGTTGAGTATAATTTTGTTTTCCACATTTTAGGGAATAACCAGTATAACATACCGAAAGTCATCATCCCATTCCATCCTAGTCCACCTACGTGTACGTGTGCTACAGTCCAATCCGTAAAGTGAGAAATAATATTTACGTTTTTAAGGGATAGCATTGGTCCTTCAAATGTTGACATCCCGTATGCAGTAATGGCTACAACCATAAACTTTAATACAACGTTATCTCTTACTTTATCCCAAGCTCCTCTTAATGTTAATAGTCCATTTAACATCCCTCCCCATGATGGAGCAATCAACATTACTGAGAATACAGTACCTAAAGATTGTGCCCATTCAGGTAAAGAAGTATATAATAGGTGGTGAGGTCCAGCCCAGATATATAAGAAAATTAATGCCCAGAAGTGAATAATTGATAATCTATATGAATATACAGGTCTGTTAGCTGCTTTAGGAACAAAGTAATACATTAATCCTAGATAAGGTGTTGTTAAGAAGAATGCTACGGCGTTATGCCCATACCACCATTGTACTAATGCATCTTGAACTCCTGAATACCAAGAGTAACTTTTCATGAAAGAAATTGGTAATTCGAACGAGTTGAATATATGTAACATTGCAACTGTAATGAATGTCGCAATATAAAACCAAATAGCAACATACATATGTTGAACTCTTCTTTTAAGAATTGTCCAAATCATGTTGGCTCCAAAAGCAACCCACATTAATGCAATTAAGATGTCAATCCACCACTCTAATTCAGCATATTCCTTACTAGATGTATACCCTAAAGGAAGCGTTACAGCAGCACATACGATTATGAATTGCCATCCCCAGAAGTTGATGTTACTTAATGCGTCACTCGCCATTCTTGTTTTTAATAAACGCTGTAGTGAGTAGTAAACACCTGTGTAAATACCATTTCCTACAAATGCAAAAATTACAGCATTAGTGTGTAATGGACGAATACGACCAAATGAAAGAATTTTAATATTCAAATAGTCGTTAAAAAACTGTGGGAAAGCCAACCAACAGGCAGCAATTAACCCTACTAACATCCCTACGACACCCCAGATAAGTGTTGCGTATGCAAACTTTTTTACAATCTTGTTGTCGTAATTAAACTTTTCTAGTTCCATTTACTTGTTTTTTTGGTTTATATTTTCTTTTTCGATTTCATCATCGAATAACATTCTTACAGAAGGAGTGTAATCATCGTCAAATTGACCATTTTTTGTAGCCCAGAAAAAAGACACTAAAAAGAACAGTGCGATTGAAAAACTTACTCCTATCATTAAATAGATTATTCCCATGATGACATTTTAATGACAAAAATAGAGTCTATTAACTATTTTTAACATCTTGTTCAATCATGTAATAACATGATTTTAGTCAGTTTTGAAATTTCTTCGAGTGTAAATAGCAATAGAAAAAGTGGTAAGCAACACTACAGAAATAGAGCTTAGAGGCATTAAAATTGCTGCGACTAATGGGGTTAGGAAATTAAAAACAGCAAAAGATAACCCGACGATATTATAGAGTAAAGAAAAAGCATAGCTCATCTTTAAGGTAGTAATACTATATTTTCCTAACTCTAAAAAGAGTGGTAAATGGTTTAGCCTTCTAGCATCTAGAATACCATCACAGGCAGGTGAAAAATTATAGACATCATCAGAAATAACAATTCCAACATCACTCTGCTTCAAAGCTCCTGCATCATTAAGACCGTCACCAAGCATCAATACTGTTTTTCCTTCAGTTTTTAGTTTTTTAATGTATTCTAGCTTGTCTATAGGTTGCTGGTTAAAATGCAGTTGGTTTTCGTTAGGGAAATATTTTTTTAGATTTTCCAACTCGCTATTATTGTCCCCAGAAAGGACATGTAAATTGTATTGTTCTCCTAGCTCCTTAATAATAGATAAAAATTCCTTTCTGTATTCATTTTCTATTTTGTAATATCCGATATAATGCTCTCCATATTTAATGTGTACCTCAGAGGCTAACGAATCACTTTTGGGAACTCCAACCCATGAACGAGAACCAATTAATAATTGAATGCCATTAATAGTGCCTTGAATTCCCTTCCCAGCGACTTCTTGATAGTCTTCAACTGTGGTTGGCTTGGAATGCTTGTTTTTAAGGTTATTATATAAGGCAACACTTAAAGGATGAGATGAATTTCTCACTAAAGAAAAAATAGCAAGCTCTTTTTCTGAATTGAGAGCTTCTCCTATAAACGTTTGTTTTGATGTGTTGCCTGTGGTTATTGTGCCTGTTTTATCGAAAACAATATCTGTAACTCTTCCCATTTGTTCAATGGCGTCAGCATTTTTTAAATACAGTTTATTTCTTCCAGCAGCTCTTAACGCATTTCCGAAGGTAAAAGGGATGGATAATGCCAATGCACAAGGACAAGCTACGATTAGTACAGCAGTTATAATGTTAATAACATTGGAAGGATCAATGAAATACCAAACAGCTCCAGTGATGCCCGCAATAATAATAATGATAAAAATAAAGACTTGACTTAAACGGTCTGTAAGTGCTTTAAGAGACCCTTTATCTTCTTCTTCTTTATCAAAAGCTTTTTGATTCCAAAGCTGTGTAAGGTAGCTTTGCTCTACCTTTTTTAGGATTTTAAGTTCAATAGCATCTCCAACTTGTTTACCTCCAGCAAAAATCTCTTCACCTTTATATTTTACTATAGGTTTAGATTCACCAGTTACAAAGCTATAATCAATCCTTGCTTTTTCTGATTTAAGAATTGCGTCAGCAGGAATAATCTCTTCATTTTTGATTAGAATAATATCTCCTTCTTCAATGTTATTAAGTGGCACGATTTCCTCTGAGTCTTCTTTTACTTTTGTAACAGCTAAAGGGAAGTAAGACTTATAGTCTCTTTCAAATGATAAGGCCTGATAAGTTTTATTTTGAAAAAGTTTACCAATTAATAAAAACAAAACAAATCCAGCAAAAGAATCCATGTATCCAGGGCCATTGTTGCTAAATATATCATAAACACTCCTTGCGTAAAGCACTAAAATACCTAATGTAATAGGAACATCTAGGTTTAGTGTTTTTGCTCTTAATGCTTTAAATGCAGATGTCCAATAGTCTTTTGCTGAAAAAAGGATAATAGGGATTGAAAACCCAAAAATTAACCAAGAGAAAAATGCTCTAAATTCTAAAAATGAACTATCAAAGTTTAAGTATTCAGGGAAGCTGAATAACATAATGTTACTAAAACAAAATCCAGCTACCCCTAGTTTATAGAACATTGCTTTGGAAGTAGACTTTTGTTTGTTTTCATTTCCACCACTAAACTTAGGAGGATAGCCAATTTTATCAAGCAATGTGGCTAATTCCTGGAAAGAAACAATGCTAATATTAAACGTAATGGCTGCTTCTTTTTTTACAAAGTTTACTTCAGATGATAAAACACCATTGTTTAATTTATGAAGGTTTTCCAATAACCAAATACAAGAACTGCAATGAATTTCAGGTAAGAATAGTCGAACTTTTCGAAGATCTCCTTCCCTAAAGTCAAAGATATCATTTGCAATTTCTTCAATATCGAGAAACTTATATTTATCAGAATTACTAAACGAAGGTTTAATCCCTGGGGTATTTTCAAGCTCGTAGTAATTATCAAGGTTGGTATTGTTGATAATTTCAAAAACGGTTTTACAGCCATTACAACAAAAATATTTGTCTTCTAGCTGAATAGGCTCTGCACCACAATCATCTCCACAATGATAACATTTATGTTCTGAATTTGTACTCAAGTTAGTCTTTTAGATAAGAGATGCAAAATTCAATGAATTTAACAAGCATAAAAATAACAAAAATCAGGCTTTAAACTATTTTATCTTATCCATATGACTAAATCAGAATAAAATAGTAATGTTTATGTTTTGGTATTAAATTGAACAATAGTATTATTGAGAATACCATTTTTGAATGATTTTTTCTACAGGTTTGCCTTGTGGGGTATAACTATTTTGTTGTGATGGCTCTATGTCAGCCTCATTACAATACCATTTCCAAATAAAGCCACCTGCAACAAAATTAAGTTTGTAAACTTTTTCAAAAAAAACCTCGTAACCATTGTTCTGGTTCATATAGTTGGTAGGGATGTTTTTATTATTCTCGATTTCCCATTGTTTTCCAAGGGAATAGTTACAACTTCGATAACCAAATTCTGTAAAAACAATTGGCTTTTCATATGCCTTTGAAAGACGCTCTAACTTAGGAATAAATTTTCTCCAACCCTTTTCAATTTCTTGTTTTGAAGGTGACTTTTTTAATGAGATAGGGAAGTAACCATCAATTCCAATATAATCTAGACTCCCCCAAAAAGTAATGTTTTGATAATTGTCCCAGTTAGCAGCATACGTTAATTTCCCTTTATATATTTTTCGAATTCTTTTAATCAGTTCTTTAAAAAATAAACTATCTTTCTGTGTTGCTGATTTTAATTCAACCCCAATGCATAAAATGTCAATATTGTTTTCTTCAGCAAATTGAGCAAAGATTAGCATTTTTTTAGCAAAATTAACTTTCCATTTATACCAATCCTTTGTATTGAAACTTAAGGAGCCAGCCCACCCAATATTTTCAACAAAGATATGGGGTTTTAACATGATTTTTAAATTAGACTGTTGCGCTTGTCTAATCATTTTTTTCATGTTAATTCTGTAGTCACCCCAATAGTTTCCTTCAATTTCATAATAAATTTCAGGACTATTTTCTTTCATCAATAAATAAGGGGTTAATGCAATATAGTTGGCATTAATAGTTGTAAGGTTTTTTGAAATTTTTCCATTGAATGATTTTTTTGAAGAAACAATGTTTACACCATTTATCTTTTGCCCTATGCTACAAAAAATCATATGGCAAGCAATGAATGATATCAATAGCTTTCTCATTGTGTGTCAAATAATTTTTGTCCAAATAGGTTTACCCAATTGTCTTCTGTTACAGACATTAGGGTAAAATTATAAGACGTTGTATTCATTAATGTGGGGATAGAAGAAGAGTCAGTAATATTCAAAACAACATTAGAAAGGTCATAAAATTGCCAGTAATTATCATAGGTATATGTTCCACTTATTAGATTGTTTGAAGTGTCGGATACTACCTGAAAATGTATTTTATTATTATGAGTGGGGTTCTCTACCCAGCTAAACATTGGTTGTGTTCCATTGGCAGTGATAGAAATTGAATTGGGCCCCCATAGAGTCGGTTGTGAATGCACTTTTATATGAACAGGATCGCAAATTCTAACTTGACCATTAACTTCATATGTTACAATTCCCCATCTGTCGTTAATGTTCTCTATAATTGGAAAACGTCTAAGGTAACCATTGAATACATATTCTTCTGAAACATCAAGAGGTAAGTAAAGTGAATAATTGTATGGGTCAATGTCGTCATTTAATGTTTCATAATATTTAAAATTGCTGGCTCCAGCTACTGGATAAAAAAACATTGAAACAGGAAAGTCTGTTTCTCCCATAAACCCCTCTGGCATACCAGCAGCGCAAGCAATAATGTAGGCCGTCGAAATTGGTAATCCATCATGTTCCAAGTCATAAGCCAGAGTTGGCGTCGGTGTCTTGTTACAAGAAGAAAATATTCCAATAAAATAAAATGCAATAAGTAGATGTTTAATGTACATATCTTAGTCCTATATTAAAGGTGTTACCTAGCCCTGAGTTGGTTCCTCTTAAAAAGTTGGTGTAAAGTAGTTCTAAGTTTAATTTAGGTGATAACTGATATTTAAAACCTAGACCTGCTGCACTATAGTTTGCTGCTGTAGTAATTCCATCATTGTAGTTGTGTGGGTTGTATTGGTTTCTCGTTACATGTGAAGCAATACCGTAAATTGTTGTTTTTGGAGTAGGAAATAAACTATAAATTACCGTTAGAGGGATGTCAACAGCAGAAGCTTGATTTTCTTTATAACCAATACGATACCAAATATCGGCTTCTAAGAACAGTTGAGAGTTTCTAAAACTTTTAACATAAAAAAACTGTGTCCAAGATTGAATTCTATCCCATTCTAAGAAATACAATGCTCCATTTCCATTTTCATCAGCACTTCTTCCTTCTGGGGCTGTTGATGTTGGAAGCAGTAAGCTGCTTTGAACAGTAAAATTTGCTTCGTTTTTAAAAGGTTGAAGTTTAATACGTGGTCCAACATAAGACAGACCAACTCTTGTTGAGTCGTCGTTGGTAAATTCAAAAGCTCTACTAATTTTAGAAAAGTTATCTGTTGATGATCTCCCTGAACTCCCAAATTTTAAATCCAAACCAAGGTTAATTCTAGCATTTTTGGAAGTTCCATAAGTAAATTGAACTAAAGATGAATAAAATGTTTCTCTAAATCCGTCATATGTAGTTCCCATCCATTCGGATTTGCTTTGGGTGTACATTGCATTAAATAAAGAAATATCGAATTTACCTTTTCTGAGTAGTGATCCAGCATTGTAAGTTTGTAAATTAAAAGCAACTGGATCGCCTAACGTTGTTATGACAGGTTGCGCACTTGCTTGAGCGTTAACTGACCAATCATAGCTGTAGTAACCATATTTGGTTTTTGAGTCAAGTTTATTTACTCTATAACTATTAATATATTCCAGAACATTTTTGGCTTTGAGTTTGAAGTCATTCGTATACCATTTAAATATTTCAGAAATTTGAACTGTTTCCCCTTCTATTTTGATAAAATTAGGGTTGTTTAAAGCTTTTTTTGTTTGTTCTTCTAGTTGAATTTCAAGGGTCATTGGGTAATAAGCTTCATTGATAATAGGAGGACAGTCTTTTGCTCCACAAACTAATACAAAATGAAGCCTAGGATCTTTATATGTAGGGCGCATAAATTCATTTTCTAGATGATTTAAAGTCCATTTCTTGCCAGCTATATCGTGTTTAACTCCATCAAAAAATCCAGGGATGTCCATTGGACTAGTTACAGGCCAGTTTTCTCTTATCTTATTAATGACTAATAGGTTGTAAGTGTTGATTAGATAGGCTTTCTGTTGGTTTTCTTCTAAATCAGAAAATTCGAAAGAGCTGATGTTGTTGATTAATTTTGTTAATGTTTCGTTTTCTTTTATTCCAGCATAATCAACTTTTCCATCTTTTACATTTTGAATAAAAAAGTTGTTGGCTTGATCAAAAAAAGCATCTATATTTTGAGCAGAGAAAGCCAAGCTCATCCATAATGTTATGACTAAAAGGTGAATTTTTTTCATCATAGTAAGTGTTGTGTTTGGTCTTAAGACGCAATTAAATAAAGTTCCTTACAGGAATTTTTAAAATCCTTGTAAATAGATCCAAAACCTTGTAAGGGATGCGTGATTATTTTAACTAATATTAAAACACAAATCCAACAAACTATATTATCTTTGCACACATGAGTGACGCTATACAACACGAATGCGGAATAGCTCTTCTAAGATTGAAGAAACCGCTAGAGTTTTACCATAAGAAATACGGGACAGCTTTTTATGGATTAAACAAAATGTATTTGTTAATGGAAAAGCAGCACAATCGAGGGCAAGATGGTGCAGGAATAGCAAATATTAAATTCGATATGGAGCCAGGAACTCGATATATTAGCCGCCATAGAAGTGTTGCTCAAAAGCCAATTCAGGACTTATTTGCTTATGTAAATGAACGATTTAAAAACTTAGAGTTAAATGATCCTGAAAAATTAAATGATGTTCAGTGGTTAAAACAAAATGAAGGTTTTACAGGAGAGTTGTTTTTAGGGCATTTAAGGTATGGAACCTATGGTAAGAATAGTATAGAAAATTGCCACCCATTTTTAAGAACAAACAATTGGATGACTAAAAACTTGGCTTTAGCTGGGAATTTTAATTTAACCAATGTAGATGAACTTTTTGGATTGTTAGTGGATATTGGTCAACATCCAAAGCAGAAGTCTGATACTGTAACTGTGTTAGAGAAAATAGGTCATTATTTAGATGATGCTAACCAACAATTGTTTGAGAAATATAAGGCAGAAGGAAAGAGTTATGTCGAAATTTCAGAGTTAATTGCTCAAAATATTGATATTCAAAAAATATTACAGCAATCAGCAGTAGATTGGGATGGAGGGTATGTTATGGCAGGTTTGTTGGGGCACGGAGATGCTTTCGTTCTGAGGGACCCTAATGGAATTAGACCTGCATTTTGGTATGATGATGAAGAGATTACAGTTGTAGCTTCAGAAAGACCAATTATTCAAACAGCCTTCAATATTAAATGGGAAGAAATTCAAGAAATTACACCAGGAAGTGCATTGATTATTCCTAAAAATGGTGCGGTTGAAGAAAAAAGTGTAAAACCTAAACTAGAAGAAAAACAATGTTCATTCGAACGTATTTATTTTTCTAGAGGAACAGATAAAGATATTTATCAAGAGCGTTTGGAATTAGGGAGACTTGTTACTCCAAAGGTTTTAGAAGCTGTTGATTATGATTTGAGAAACTCAGTATTTTCATTTATTCCAAATACAGCTGAAACTGCTTATTATGGAATGCTAAAGGCTACAGAAAGCTATCTCAATAGAATAAAACTTAGAAAAATAAAAGAGTTAGGGGATAATCTTAGAGATGAGGACTTGGCAGACATTTTATCTATTCGAACAAGAGCAGATAAAGTTATGGTAAAAGATGCTAAATTAAGAACATTTATTACTCAAGATGATGCTAGAGATGATATGGTTGCGCATGTATACGATATCACTTATGGCTCGGTAAAAAGAGGGACAGATAATCTTGTGGTGATAGATGATTCAATCGTTCGTGGAACAACACTTAAACAAAGTGTAATTAGAATATTGGACCGTTTAAGTCCAAAGAAAATTGTTATTGTTTCTTCAGCTCCTCAGATTCGTTATCCAGATTGTTATGGAATCGACATGGCTAAATTAGGAGATTTTATTGCTTTTCAAGCTGCTATAGCTTTGTTGAAAGAGCAAGGAAAAGAAAATATTATAGAGGATGTATATCAAAAGTCTAAAGCACAGATAGGTTTGCCAAAAGAGGAGGTAATAAACTATGTGAAAGAAATTTATGCGCCATTTACTGATGAAGAGATTAGCGAAAAAATTTCTCAATTATTAACACATAAAGATATTAATGCTGATGTAACGATTATTTATCAATCTGTTGAGGACTTACATAAAGCAGTTCCTAATAATACGGGAGATTGGTATTTTACTGGAAACTACCCAACTCCAGGAGGTAATAAAGTAGTGAATCAAGCTTTTGTAAATTATATAGAAGGAAAGAACGTTAGAGCTTATTAATATGAATAGGACGTATAAGATAGGTATTGTCGCAGCTGCGATTTATATTCTTTTTGAATTAGTAATTGTTTTCTTAGGATATAATCATAATGCCAATGCACATGTGATTGCCTTTGGATTTAATACATTTTGTTTATTGGGAGCAGTTGCCTATAGTATTTTGAGTGAGTTTAATAAAGAACGTCTCAAAGGACAAGGGGTTAGCTTATTACATGATATTAAATCGGGGTTAAGAACAGTGAGTACCTATGCTGTTATCATCGCATTTTTTATTTTCTCGTATTATAACTGGATAGACCCTGAATACCCTAAAATAAGAGCCCGTCAACACTTGGAACGAGCACAGCATGAAAACTTTGATGCACAAGCAAAAGTAAAGATGGAGGCTGCACCAGAAATGTATGAAGGAAAGTCGATTGAAGATATTAGAGATACGAATGAAGCAGCTATTAATATGATTTTACAGCCTACTTTTAAGACTATAGTTCCAATGACATTGTTTTCGTTGTTGCTGCTAGGAATGCTTTATACATTTTTAATCACTGGTTTTAACCGACTCATTTTAGCTAAACTGTTTCAATGATGAAAGATTGTTATATTGTTACTGGTACTACAAGTGGCCTAGGGCTTTCTTTTATTACTGAATTGCTAAAAAAAGGGGCTTTAGTATATTCTATTTCTAGAAAAGAAAATGAAGCAGTACAACAGTTAAAACTGACTGGTTTGGAGCATTTCAATTGTGACTTAGCTAATGCAGATGAGTTAAGTTCTACAATAGATAAGGTGTTTTTCAAGTTACGTCAAGAAAAAATTAAATCGTATACATTAATCAATAATGCTGGGACGATTAATCCTATAGGTGATGTTGGGGCACATGAAGCAAGGGAACTAGCTAACAATATAGATACTAACATAAAGGCTCCAATTTTGTTGATGGAAGCTTTTATTAAGGAAGTGCAAGAGATTGCCCTCCCAAAATATATTTTGAATATCTCTTCTGGAGCTGGTAGAAAGCCATACGCAGGTTGGGCAACTTATTGTGCCTCAAAAGCAGGGTTAGATCTTTTTTCTGCATGTGTGGGAGTAGAACAGGAAACAAAAAAGTTTCCAATTAAAATTATTTCTTTTGCACCTGGAGTTGTAGATACAAATATGCAAGTAACGATTCGTTCAACTAAAAAAGAAGACTTTAAGGCAGTTACTCGTTTTATAGATTTGAAAAATAATGACCAGCTTCTTAGCCCTAACTTTGTAGCGCACAAACTCCTAGATTTATTACCAAGTAAACAGACAGAAAATGGAGGTTTGTATGATATTAGAGACTTTATAGAAGAAAAGCAAAGGTAGTATACTTAACCTTTTTTTATAGCTTCAATAGAAACTGTTATTCCCTTGTTACATTTTGGTTGAATTGGCCTAATAGGTCTGTATTTAACCCACACGGTTATGCCATTTGTTAAAAAACTAGTGTCTAGCGTTTTTGTAGGTTGAATAATTTGCTCCGTTTTGTTGAGTATGATTAGATATCCACAACCATCTTCATTAGAAAAATCTTTAATTATGCCTTTTACAAACCCTTCTTTGATTAATTGCTCTTCGTTTACTTGAGAAACAGTTGAGGTTTCACTAACAGTTTTTTTACTTGTACAAGAGAAAACTAAAACGATTAAAAAGAGTAGTGACGTTAGTATACGCATGAACTATCTATTTATTTAATAGCCCTTGCAGCATTTAACATTTTTTGAGCACTAACTTTTCTGAATTCTCCTAGGTCATTACTTTTAATAGTAATATAGGTTCCGTTAATATTTTTTACTACAACAAAGTGATAATTTGGCAGTTTTGAAGCCGTTTTTTCATCCATTGTTGTGCTTCCAGATTTAAGAGCTCTTTGAAAAAGGAGGTAATCACTACCTTCTTCAATATATTTATAGTCATAAACTTCAGACGTTTCTTTGTGAATTTCTTTTTCTAACGCAACAGATTTTTCTTCATCTCCCCAATCTTCAATAGTAATGCTCCAGTTTTTGTTAGAACGCATTGTTAAGTCCCATTTAGCTTCACCGTCAGAATGTGTTACAACAGGATCTTCCAAACCTTCTTCATCCTCAGAGATCATAAAATGATTTTCTGGGATAAATATAGTAGCTTCAAGGTCATAATCGTTCATTTCAAACTCTCTCAACTCACTTAAGTCAACAGCTAACTCTTGAGTAGCTTCTTGAGTAGCTTTTTCTTCTTTGTTGTCTACTTTTTCTTTGTTTTCAGTTTCACAAGAAATGAACAAAGAAGCAATAGCGAGAGTAAAAAATATTTTTTTCATGCGTTTGGTTTTTAGCTTAAAAATAAATCCTAAAAGGGTTATACCTTAACATAATAGGTATTACTTACAAATATAATCCAAATGTTTAAATAAAAAAACGTTTTCTGACCTCTCAAATGGTTATGTTTGTAGAAGATAAGAAAAAGAAGTTGTTTAAAATTACAATAATGAGTAATTCGATCACTAAGAAAAAGATTTTTAATGACCCTGTATATGGTTTTATTTCGGTACCCTATGAATTAATTTTAGAATTGATAGATCATCCTTATTTCCAACGGTTAAGAAGAATCAAGCAACTTGGATTATCTGACTTAGTTTATCCAGGAGCTTTACATACACGTTTTCATCATGTTGTTGGTTGTACAAATCTTATGCAGCAAGCTGTTGAGGTATTACGTTCCAAAGGGCACGAAATTACAGATGAAGAGGCTAAAGGGGTAACTTTGGCGATATTGCTACATGATATTGGACATGGGCCTTATTCGCATGCTTTAGAACATACGATAGCCAAAGGGGTGCATCATGAAGAGTTATCACTGCTTTTTATGAAAAAATTAAACGAGGAGTTTAACGGACAACTGGCTACAGCTATTGAGATTTTCACCAATAGATATCCTAAAAAATTCTTGCATCAGCTTGTTTCTAGTCAGTTAGATATGGATCGACTGGATTACTTGAAAAGGGATAGTTTTTATACAGGGGTTTCGGAAGGAGTTGTGAGTAATCAGAGAATCATAAAAATGTTGGATGTTGTTAACGATGAGTTAGTCATTCAGGAAAAAGGTATATATTCCATTGAAAAGTTTATTGTAGCGCGTCGTTTAATGTATTGGCAAGTATATTTACACAAAACGGTAATTAGTGCAGAGTTTCTTTTAGTTAAAATATTAGAAAGAGCGAAGGAGTTGGCTAGAAATGGAGAAAGGTTATTTTGTAGTCCTTCACTTGAATTATTTCTATATTCAGATATTTCTAAAAAAGACTTTGAAAAAGAAATGGTGTTGAATGCTTTTGCAACCTTAGATGATTATGATGTTTTGGGAGCGATTAAAGTTTGGACAACTCATTCAGATAAGGTGTTGTCAACTCTTGCTCAGATGTTAACGAACCGTAACTTATTAAAGATCTGGATGCAAAATGAACCATTTACAGAAGCTGAATTAGCTGAACATCAGCAAAAAGCAGCGGAAAAATTTGGGTTGTCTACAGCTGAAGCCTGCTATTTTGTGTTTACCGATGAAATAGAAAATAATGCTTATAATGCCAACAGCGATTCAATTAATATATTGTACAAGTCAGGTAAAATATTGGATATAACTGAAGCGAGTGATAACCTAAATATACAAGCATTAACAAAACCAGTAAAGAAATACTTTTTGTGTTATCCAAGATAATTTTTTAATATTGTAGGAGAACAATTTAATCAACAAATTATGAAAACGTATTTATTATCAATAGTATCAATTTTTGCATTCAGTTTATTTGTGACTTCATGTGGTCCTGCAACAACTGAAGAAGATCATAAACAAGCAGAAGAATCAGCAAAAGAATTGGAAGCAATCGATTATGATAATGTAGAGATGCCAGATGCAGGAGAAGAGACAGAAGAGGCTTCGGAAGAAGAATTTGACGCTGATGCAATGTTAGATTAAGACTAGCTATAACCTATTTATAAAAAGTCCTTAGTTATTTGAACTAAGGACTTTTTTTTGAATAAGTGTATCTTATTTTGCTTTAGAACTAATAAAGAAAAGCCCTATAAATGCTAGTAATGCATTGTATATAATAATCTCAAATCCAAATTTATAAGCGCCAAAAATACCTAACTCTCCTTTAGGAACACCAGGAGCTCCAGTTGAGTAATACCAAAAAAGAGCAATTATTGCTGGTACAAGAATGCTTATTATTGGGACAAAGTTGTCTTTCAATTGACGTTTGGTAAGAATTCCAAAAAAGAACAGCCCAATTAAAGGTCCATAGGTAAAGCCAGCTAATTTCATGAGAAGGCTAATCGCAGAATCTTCAGTAGTGTATTTTAGAAGAATTACAACCAATACAATAACTGCTGACATCATAATATGAACATTCTTTCTTGTTTTTTCTGCTAATGTTGGTTGCTTTTTTTCTATGTCTAAAAAGTCAACTGAAAAAGAAGTAGTTAATGATGTTAGAGCAGAATCTGCACTACTATATGCTGCAGCAATAACACCTAAAAGAAATAAAACACCAATCATAGTTCCAGTATTGGGATGTAATGCTATTTCAGAGAACAACATATCTGAATCTACTTTAGCTCCTATTCCTGTTTTGCTAGAATATAGAAATAGAAGAGCTCCAAGTGATAGAAAAACGAGATTTACAATAATTAACACACTTGCCATCGAAAGCATATTTTTTTGAGCCTCTTTTGTGTTTTTACAACTTAAATTCTTTTGCATCATATCTTGATCTAAACCTGTCATTCCTATGGTAATAAACATACCACCGATAAAATGTTTAAGAAAGTGATTGCTGCTGTTGATATCTTCAAAGAAAAAGAGTTTTGAATATGGACTGTCTTGAATTGTTTTTACCAGCCCACCTGTTTCGGAGACAAGAAGTAAGTCACTTAACATATATATGGTTAAGAAAACAGAGCCAAGCATAAAAGCAGTCTGTAGTGTGTCGGTCCAAATAATGGTTTTAATTCCTCCTCGGTTAGTATATACCCATATTAATAATACAGCAATGATTACGGTAATTACAAAAGGAATGTTCCAAGCATCGAAAAGAATTTTTTGCAAAACATTAGCGACTAATAATAGGCGAACTGAGGCTCCGATTAATCTAGAAATTAAAAAGAAAAAAGCACCCGTTTTGTAGCTCCAAAATCCAAATCTTTGTTCCAAATAACCATAGATAGAAGTTAGGTTCATTCGATAATAGAGAGGGAGGAGCACTAAAGCGACGACAACATATCCAAAGAAAAACCCGAATACAGCTTGCATATAACTAAATTGATTTGCCTCATTTCCTACCCAACCTGGTACGGAAAGAAAAGTAACACCAGATAGTGAGGCACCAATCATCCCAAATGCAACAATATACCAAGGAGACTTTCGCTCTCCTAAGAAGAAAGAGGCATTATTTGTTGCTCCCTTTGAGGTAAAATGGGCAATCCCGATTAATACTAGAAAGTAAACCGCAATAACGGAAACAATTAAAAATGATGACATGTTTTATTTATTTAGAAAGTGAAGATAAAATAAATCTTTAATATCTGATTTTATGATAAGCTTTAGTTCACAAAATCCTGTAAACAAAAAAGCTTTTCATACTGTTTGTAGGAAAAGCTTTTTCATTTCTTAGGGTAGATGGTTTATTTAATCCCCAAATACTTTTTTACATTACTATCAGTCTCGTTTTGTTTTAAAGCATTTATAATAGTGCTAATTTCCGATATTTTAGTTTTACAGTAATTCAATTCTTTTTGAGCTTCAGCAGCTTTCATACTATTTCCCTCTGCTTCAAAACTACTAATAGTTGTTTCTAATGTAGAAGTTTCCTTTGTGTAATGGTTTTGTAGCCCGCTGAGTAGCTGGTAACCAGATAGTTTTACAAACCACATACTTTCATTTTCAGCAATATCTTTAAATACAGGAATTCCCTTAGCAATTGTCTGATTGTCTTGATTCATAAGGTACTTATTGTAGTTTTGAACAAAACCATATTTGTTCATAGAGCTCAACTCAGAGATGTTTTTGGTAAAAAAGTCATGTTCTTCAGGGGTTCCATTTTCAGCATAAATCTCAGCAATTATGTTGTTGACTTTAGCACTTTCAACATTTTCGTTAGCTTTTGCTAACTTCATTCCTTTCTTCTCATCTAATGAAGCTAGAGCTTTAATCGAATTTCCTAAAACAGTATAAGATTGATCTTTAGTTCCAGATTCATATACTGCAACTAAGCTTTTATCTTCTTTAAAATATTTGCTTAAATATTTAATCGCTTGGGCTCTTTCTTTCGGATGCTTTCCAAACTTAGCAATATTCGTTAGTTTAGATTTAACTTCATTTGGGTAAGCTTCTACAGCTTTTCTTAATTTAGCCATTGCCATCGTTTTTACGTTCCAAAATGGATGATCTAATGCTTTAATTACTGCTTTTATAGCATTTTCATTGCTGCTGTTTCCAATTTTTGCTAAAGCTTCTTTTTTGTCTAACCATAAAGGAGCATTATTCAGTTGATAAATCCATTGTTCAATAGACTTTTTATCAACTTTTTTAGCAAGTAGCGTTTTAGTAGCATCAATATTGACTAATAAAGGAGTTTCTTCAATACCTTTAATGGTTACTTTTTCTTCCACCTCGTCAGTCCAAATTAATTCTCTTTGAACACCTTTAGAAGTGTAAATGTCAACCATGATAGGTAGCTTATACAATGGCCATTTATCAAAGTTTTGTTTTTGAGTAATTGTAATTTCTAATTCTTTAGTTGTAGTGTTATAGTTTTGTTCAAACCTAACCATTGGATGCCCACTGGCTAAGAACCATTGATTAAAAAACCAGTTTAAGTCTTCTCCTGTAACTTGCTCAAAAGCCATTCTCAAGTGAGATATTTCTGTGTTCTTGTATGCATTTTCAGTTAGATATAACTTCAATGCAGCAAAAAAGGCTTCATCTCCAACATAAGTTCTTAGCATGTTTAGAATACGTCCACCTTTGTTATAAGAATGTCCGTCAAACATATCTTCTTTATTTTTATAATCGTAACGAATCATATCAACATGCCCGCCTTGTTGAGCAGAAAGGAAATAACCTTCCATTTCACCATAGGCATTCATATCTGCTTCCATCCTTCCGTATTTATGTTCATCCCATAAAAACTGACTATAGTTAGCAAAAGATTCATTTAAAGGTAGGTTAGCCCAACTTTCACAGGTAACTAAGTCTCCAAACCAGTGGTGAAAAAGCTCATGAGCAATAATAGATTCGTTTCCTCCATCAATTAATTCTCTAGTTGTTTGATAAAGAAAATCTCCATGAATCGTTGCAGAAGTGTTTTCCATAGCTCCTGAAACATAGTCTCGTACAACCACTTGGCTATATTTAGCCCAAGGGTATTCAACACCTAACAGGTCAGAGAAATATTGTAGCATCCTAGGTGTTTCTCCAAATATAGCTTTGGCATGTGGCTCATATTTTTTTTCTACATAATAATTAACCTCCAACTCTGTTCCATCTTTTTTTACCCATTTATCAGAAACAATAGAAAATTCTCCTACGGTCATCATAAATAAATAAGTAGAGTGCGGTTTATCCATTACCCAGTGGTCTACTCGCATATCATTGTCAAGATATTTCGCATCCGCTAAATATCCATTAGATAGTGTTTGAAATTTATTCTGAACTGTCATATAAATTTCATGTGTTGTTTTTTCTGTTGGATCATCAATAGTAGGAAACCAAACTGAACTAGCCTCAGTTTCTCCTTGAGTCCAAATTTCTTGGTGCTTATTTGGGTTAGAACCATCGTGATTAATGAAATAAAGTCCTTTAGCACTTGTGATAGCAGAGCTACCAGATTGGCTTACTTTTTCTGGGTTAGCAGTATATTCTATTATAACATTATATTGTTCTTGAGCAGTATATTTTTTAGGCAGTTTAATGCTTAAGAAAGCACCGTCATGTTTGTATACGATAGGACTATCATTACCTTCAATTTTAACAGTATGTATGTCCATTGCTTTAGCATCCAGAATTAAACTGTCAGTGGCGTAGAAATAAGGTTTAGCGGTGATAATAGCTTTTCCATTGAGTTGTCTGTTAGTCCAATCAAAACTAACATGAAGTATCGTATGCAAGATATCAGTCTTTCTTGTTTCAGAAGCATTATAACGTTTTCTAACTACAGGTTCCTGTGGTTCGCTTTCAGTTTCTTGAATGCTTGGAACTTCTACAACTGTTTCTTGGATTTGTTTTTTAGGACTACAAGAAACGATTAAGTAACTTAAACCAATAATTGGTATAAATAATGTCTTTTTCATAAGAATTAGTTTAAAAAGATGATAAATTTCCATCTCTAGGCTACAAAGGTTAAAAAAAACAAAAGATAAGCCAACAAGGTTGTTATGTTTGGTAGATTTATTAATTTTAGCGTACTAAAAACTAATTAAACGGTATGAAGGCTAAAATTAATAAAACAGAAGAATTTACTTTTAAACCAGAGATGGAATCGCCTCTAAAAGGAGAGGACTTCGCTATAGAAGTAGTGGATAAAGCAGAAAATGAATTGAGGATTGTTCATAATGGGAAGAAGTATAATGCACGATTACTGAAGTTAGATCAAGAGAAAAAGGAAGTGCTACTTAAAGTGAATGGGAATCGTTTTATGGTAGAGTTGGCTGATGAATATGATGAGTTACTTAAGTCTATGGGAATGGGAGCAGGTGCAGTTCAAAAAGTTAATGAGCTAAAAGCTCCTATGCCAGGAGTTGTATTTGATGTAAAGGTTAGTGTTGGAGATGAGATAAAGAAAGATGATCCTATTCTAGTATTAGAAGCTATGAAGATGGAAAATATATTAAAATCACCAATTGATGCAGTGATTAAGAATATTGCAGTAGAAAAAGGAGATACTGTTGAGAAGAATAGAATTTTAGTAGAGTTTGAATAAAAAACAAAAACACAATAAATATGAAAAAGATTTTTTTTAGTATCGCAATGATTGGTTCTGTTGCTTTTTTCTCTTCTTGTGGGAATGAGGAACATGCTCCAGAGGAAACACACGAAGGAACAGAAATAGCAAAAGAGCAGGGAGAAGTATGTACGTTTTCTGTTGATCCTTCAACTGTCCAGCTTGAGTGGACCTCATACAAACACAATGAAAGAACGCCCGTGGGTGGAGTTTTTGATATGATGGAGTTAAATAATACAGTAGTAGCTGAAAATGCTGTAGAAACTTTTAAGAATGCTACTATTTCAATAAATACAAGAACGGTAAACTCTGATAATGCAGTTCGTGATGAAAAAATTAAGAATAGCTTTTTTGGAACGATGGATAAGACCGATTTTCTTACTGGAAAAATTATTGATGTTCAAGGAGAGGAGCATGGACATGCTGTTGTAAGAATTACAATGAATGGAGTCGAAAAAGATCAAGAGTTTGCTTGGAAAATAGAAGAGGGAAAAGTTGCCTTTAAATCGGAGTTAAATGTTGAAGATTGGAATGCTGTTCCATCATTAGATTCTTTAAATTTAGTGTGTGAAGATTTACATAAAGGAGCTGACGGAGTGAGTAAACTTTGGGCTACTGTTGAGGTTAATATTACAGCAGATATCAATAAAGAATGTAAATAGGACCATAGTCGTTTTTATAAAATAAAAAAGGAGGTTATTTTTAGATAACCTCCTTTTTCGTTGGGTATAATTATAATTATTCGATAATCAATTGCTTAATAGTTGAAGAGTTAGTTGTAGCTAAACTTACAACATAGCTTCCTTTATTTAAGTGTGATAAATCAATAGTTTGTGTATTGTTGATTAACGTGCTATAAACAATAGAACCTACCAAGTTATATACCGTTACAGTCGTATTATTCTCAATGTTTGAGAATTGCACCATACCATCTTGCGTTGGGTTAGGGAACATTATAATATTTGACTGGTTATACTCAGAAACAGATAAGCAGTTTTCTACAACAACTGTAAGTGTTGAATCATCTGTTTGAGTTCCTGTGATAGCATCGTCAGTAACTGTTAAGGTAACAGTGTATGTTCCTGCATTAGAATAAGTATGTGATGGATTAGCTAATGTAGAGGTGTTTCCATCACCAAAATCCCAATTGTAAGTATAAGGTGCAACTCCACCTGTGCTTGATTCAGAAAAGTTAAATGTTGGTGTTTGAATACATACAGTATCATTGTCTACTGAAGGAATAGCAACTAATGTAGTTGTAGTTGAGCATCCGTCTGTAGTATGAGTACCTAAGTGAGAAAAATCATTTTGACTGTATGCAATCCATTGTGTGTCTCCAATTCCAGTCCATAAATTAGTTCCGCTAACAACCGAAGCTTTTCTAACTAATGTATATTCTTTAGTAGCTCCAGTATCAACACTCCATGACGAACCTGGGTCTTCACCAATTAAACCAATAACATCAACAACTGTAGTTCCATTAAATAATGCTAAAGCATCATCACCATTGTAGTATGTAGTTGAGTGCAACGTATCTGAAAGTGCTCTAATGTTTGCAGAATCAGCACTTGGACTAGCTACAATATAAACGTCATTAGCATTTAACGTACCAGTTAGCATTAGTGTGTCATCTGCTAATGTTTCCCCATTTTTATAAAGATAAACAGTATAGCTTGATAAGTCTATAGCTTGTGAAGTTGGGTTGTAAATTTCAAAAGCTTTGTTACTTGAAGTTCCTTCTATATATTCTGAAAAATAAAGCTCAGAGCATCCTGGAATCACAGCTTCGTCATTGTCAGCGATGCTAACCTCATACATTGAATTAGGACCAGGGACAGCATTGTTTGTAAAGTTTTGTAACGCTAACATTAATAGTTCTGTAGACTCAGCATTACTATCATCATTAATTGTTATAGTAACTGATTGGTTTGTCGTACTATTAGCTGGGAAAGTAATCGTTGTAGGGTTAGTATAAGTATAGTCTCCAGCTGTAACGTTAGAAGAAGCATTCACAGCAACATCAACACTTGTAGGCATTGCACTCGGGTTAGTCAAAGTTAAGTTTACAGTTACTGTTCCTACAGCTTCATTTACCGAAATAGAAGTTCCGTCAAATGAGATAATAGGGTCAGTACTACAAGCAATTCCATCATCTCCACCAGGAGAACATTTTAGCTCAAATCCAGAAATTGTGATTCCTGTACTTACAGCTCCTGCAAACCAGTTTGATGCATCACTATTATCTGATGAATAATCACAAAGTGTTAATGAAGGACCATCTCCATCTGGAGAGGTTTGCCATGGAGCATTATCATCATAGTCTACTGAGTCTTGAGTTGCTCCTGTCCCATCTACAATAACAATATCTTCACCACTATTTGACAGACCTCCTGAAGTCCACTCGTATGATGCTATTCCAAAAGTATTTTGCATAGCTAAAGAGTCAATAGAAACAACTAAGTAGTTACCAGCTGTTAAAGAAACAGAAGGAAAGGTATAGGTAACACCTTGAGTAAAAGACCATCCCGTTAAGTCTACAGTGGAAGATCCATTGTTGTATAGCTCAATAAATTCAAGAGAGTCAGTACCTGGACTGTTGTACATAATTTCTGAAATGACAATGTCATTTTGTGCCATTGCAAAACTAGACAAAGCTAATGTAGCTAAAGAAAGTAAAGTTTTTTTCATTTTTTTTAGTTTAAATTTTCGACAAAGGTAATTGTTGAAAATATAGAAAAGAAAGAAAATAGCTAGAGAACAAAGTTATTAAGGAAATAATAATATTAATTTAATACAGGTAACATTAAATTAATATGGACTTATTGTTCAATGCTTATATCTTAGGGTAATGTTTTTATATTAGTGGATCAAACTAATATTTTTTAGTTTTGGCATAGTTTAGAGTTGCTCTTACTATTTTACCTTTCATCATCTGCAGGTAAGCTTCATCCCACATCATCTTATCTGTTACAAAATCATAGTGTGCGTAGCCTATAGGTTCTTTTTTTAGGAAGTCAACATTTAAGTCGTCTTTTTGATGAAATAGCCCAATGTCAATTTTTAACTTGGTGTTTTTATTATATTTTTTAGGAGCTTCTTTGGTGTTTAAAACGATAAATTTCGTAACATATTGAGGCTTTTTAAACTCAACTTTATAAACGTGTCCAGTGTCCAAGTTTAGTTTATATCTACCATTTGTCAACGTTACAGAATCTACTTTTTGGTCATCCCTATATAAAATTACAGTAGTATTTTTTAGCCGTTTTCGCATTTTTTCAACAGATGTAATTTTTACATCAAGTTGTGTTTTTGTTTCCTGCGAAAAAAAAGAAGCATAGCAAGAGAGTAGAAATATGAAGAGAAGTGTTTTATTCACTTTTGATATTGGCTAAATGTTTAACAGTAGTTTGCTCAGTTAAGATAATGTCTAATTGTAATTTTGATAAATAGGTAATAACTCCAGCAAGAGGTTTTTCTCTAAAGTTAGAGCGTGTCCAGTTGTAATAACCTCCATTGCTTAAGTCAATAAATGCAGGAAAGCTTTTGAGTCGAAAACAGTTTTTAGAAATAAAAGCATTGTAAGCTTCTATTTCCTGTTTTAAATCATATGCGGATAATTTTCCTTTTAATTCTTTTTCCCCTTCTTTTCCTAGTAAAACTTCTCCAGGGGTATAATAATCATCAAAGTGTTTAAGATATTTCAAGCTAATAATCGTATCGTTTTCAACAATTGCTTCTTTGTCTAATCCTTCCGTTTTTATAATTAATAAGACTTTAACGCGGTTAATATAATTGATTAGATTCGCTGATTTTAATCTCAAAGAATCAGAAAGTTGAACAATGATAGAGTCATTGCCTTGTTTTTTTATAAGGTCGAAGTACAGTGTGCTAGTCTCCTTGGTAAGTAAATTTCTGGTTGATTCTAAGCCATCATTTACAATAGTAAAAGAACTATAAATTTTCTCCTTTGATCCACTTTGGGTATGTCCCAAGAAAGCAAAGGTGAAGAGTAAAACCAAGGTGACTATGAAGTGCTTTTGATGCATTATTTCCTTTTAATTAATTGTGTAATACCTTCTAATACGACATTAACAGATGTCTTTCTAATTGTTCGCATTGTTTTAAATGCTGTGGTATTTTTAAGTAAAGGATCAATTTTAACACCTTCTTCCAAAAGTTGTAGCCATAATTCAGTAAAACTTTTGTTCTCTTTTTCTGCTCTTTCATGTAAGTATTTTGCAATATCTTCCAAAGACTTTTTATTCGTCGAAAAAGATTTTGATTGAGTGGGCTTAGGTACATCAACAAGATTGTTTGGTGCCCTTGAAATAAAGTCCTCTTTAGATTTTACATTGCCTAAATCTATCTCATTAGGGTTTTGATTTAAGAATTCGGATAAATCTGATAATGTATTGTTTTTTCGTCCCATTATTTTCTATTAAAGTTGTTTAATAATCTGATTGGCTACATTAAGGTATTTTTTTTCAGCCGTAATTGTACTTGGAGAAGTGTAAATTTTACGTTGAGGAACGTAAGTGTCAATGATTTCTGCTTCCAAATTCTTTAAGACTTCCTTAACTGTTTTTAAACGTGTATGCGAGTGAATACGATTAGGTAAAATACAAAGTTTCAATTGTCGATTAATTTCTTTTGCAGGAAGTAAGTCTTTAACAGTTTGATAGGTTACTAATAAATCGTTTTGTGTTAAACTAGTCGTAATAACAACCATGTCGCTTTCTAGGCAAAGTTCTCTAATTCCTTGATCAGTAGTTTTTCCTGCACTATCAACAATAATGATATCAAACGATTTCTTCGTTCTCAATGCTTTGATTTCCTCTGCTATTCTATGATCTTCTGAGGCCAATATTGGGAAGTGTTGATCTTCTTTTTCCTTTCGTTTAAAAAGCTCTAGTTTTCGAGAGGAAATCAGCGTGTAGTTGGTATCGGTTTCCACTAGTAATACCGAATATCCAATTTTATTTAGAGAAGTTGCAAGGTTGATAGCATTGGTAGTTTTGCCAGAGCCACCTTTTCGGCTTATAAAAGAAATTACTTTTGTCATGCTAAAATCTATTTTTTCAATGGACGTTGTAAACCAACTATCAAACATAATTATTTTTTCTTTATCTAATTAAAAGACTTCACTTGCTATTGCTTTAACAGCTTCTCCTCGTCCCATAGTATAAAAGTGTAAAACAGGAACATTATTTTTTACTAATTCTTGTGCCTGTTGTATTCCCCATTCTATCCCCACTTGCTTAACCTGTTCGTTGGTTGTACACTTATCTAGCTCGTTGGATAGTTCTATAGGTAAATCGACATTAAAAAATTTAGGAAGAAAAGAAATGTGCCTCATATTTGTAATTGGCTTTAGTCCCGGAATAATAGGGACATTAATCCCTATATTTCTACATTTTTCAACAAAATCAAAGTATTTCTGATTGTCAAAAAACAGTTGAGTAACAATAAACTCTGCTCCAGCATCAACTTTTTCTTTTAGGTGTTTTAAGTCGGATGTTAGGTTCATTGCTTCAAAGTGCTTCTCAGGATAACCAGCAGCTCCAATACAGAAGTCTGTAGGCGTATTCTGGTTTAAACCATCTAGATAATTCCCATTGTTAAGGTTGTTAATCTGTTCAATTAATTCTACAGCATATCTATGTCCTCCTTTTTCAGGGTGAAAAGAAGCTTCCGTTTTTATGGGGTCTCCTCTAAGGGCCAATACATTATCTACACCTAAGAATTGTAAATCAATCAATGCATTTTCTGTTTCTTCTACATTAAACCCGCCGCAAATAAGATGTGGAACAGCATCAACTTTATATTTATGCATCAGAGCAGCACATATACCAACAGTTCCTGGTCGTTTTCTAATGGATATTTTCTTTAAAAGTCCCCCTCCCATGTCTTTGTATGAATATTCCTCTCTATGGTATGTAACGTTGATAAAAGGAGGGTTGAAATCCATTAAAGGATCAATACCTTCGTATAAAGATTCAATTCCTTTTCCTTTTAATGGAGGGATTATCTCAAAAGAAAATAAGGTTTTATCTGAGTTTTCTATGTGTTTTGTAATTTTCATATTTGATATTGAACGAACAAATATACTTTCCATAATTAACTCTTCCAAGCTGATAGCTAGTTCATTTTATATTTCGTGATTGTAATCTAAAGGATAAAGGAGTTCTTAAAATCAAGTATAATAATATTTGTTTTATCGGTCATATAACACTACTTTTGGGGACTTTTCAAAATGAAGGAAGCCTTAAAAAATATTCTTAAAAAATTACCAATTAATGTGACTCGTAATCAAAAATATGATGCGTTGACACTCAAGATAATGGAAATTGTTTTAGAAGAAAACTCCTCGTTTGTTGATGTAGGCTGCCATAAAGGAGAATTGTTAGAAGAGGCATTAAGATTGGCACCTAAAGGAGCGCATTATGCTTTTGAACCAATTCCAGAATTGTATCAAGAATTGGTTGATTCCCATGGAAAGATAGCTCAAATAAAAAATGTAGCATTGGGCGATCAAAGAGGAACTTCTACATTTAATTTTGTAAAATCTAATCCTGCATACAGTGGAATAAAAAAACGTGCCTATCCCAAAAAAGAAACCATCGAGGAAATTGAGGTGAAATTAGACACGATGGATAATCAATTGAGGTTAGCAGAAAGAATAAATCTAATAAAAATAGATGTTGAAGGGGGTGAAATGGGGGTACTTAAAGGAGCTGTGAATATTTTGAAAAAATGGAGCCCTGTTGTAATATTTGAGCATGGAATAGGAGCTTCTGATTATTATGGTACTACACCAGAAGAAATGTGGGAGTTTTTGAATGAAAATGATTATTGTATTTATAGTTTAAGAGGTTTTGTAGCCAATAAAACTAACCTGACAATTGAGCAATTTATCAATCTTTTTGAAACAAATAAGGAGTACTATTTCATTGCAAAAGCAAAGGTTTAGCCTATCCAATTTCCTTTTAGAAAGGATTGAAATAAATATACTTGCACCCCGCTATTAACCAAATATACTAAGAAGTATACGAGTTTTGTTTTGAATAATTTTGGAACAAACTGAAGTCCCAAAAACCCAATGATTAAGGGGATAAATAATAGTGTTTTTAAATAACTTAGTTCAGCTACTGCCTTGTAGGGAAAACCAATTAGAACTACTGATAAAGCAAGAGAAATGATTCCCCATTTATATGCTGTAATATTAGTTTTTTGATAAAAGATATAGAATAAATAAAAGACAAAAGGAGCGCAAAAAACATAACGATTTAAACTTAAAATTGAAGTTAGTCCTGTCGTTTCTTCTTTTGGATGGAAAAACAGAATGTAGATGAAAACCATGGAAAAGTAAGAAACAGATAGCAATAAATTTTTATGCTCAGTTACAACGAATTTGTTTTTCAATGCTTTTAAAAAGTATTTTAAGGAAAGTATAAACGAAAGAATAACAACCCAAAGACCTAGGAAATCTAGCCAAAGGATTCTGTAACCCCTCCAGGTTGTTAGTGGAAGACTAGGTATGCTAAAGTTATGACTCCAATTTTGGATTTGGGAGTCAGAATAAGCAAAAAAGTTACCACTATTATAACCAACTATGTAGAAAGAAATTAATGTGCCAATTACAATTGCTGTAACATACAAGATGCTTTTTTTTACTTTAAACGGCATTTTATCATTAGCTAATACCTCTGAAAAAATAACAGCAGGTAAAAAAAAGAAAATTGTAGGCCTAGCAAGTGAAGCAACTAGTAATGCTATTATTTTTATAGAGTCTTTTGAAACAGAGTTTCCATAGAGGTAAAGTGAAGCTGATAGAAAAAAGATTGCTTCAGAATAAGGAACATACATGAAAAATAAGCTAGGAAAGCTTAGCGATAGAAGTACGACTATTGGTTTTAGTTGCTTAACACTTTTAAAAACTAGAAAAATGCCTATCAGAAATAAAATCAAGTTGAGTATAGAAATTCCTATGTTAGAAAGTTTGGTAAACTTCCATATCAATGGGAACAACGGAAAAAAACCAGTATTACTTTGTTCATTTTCATTGAATAGGTAACCTTGTTCAACAATGCTTTGATACCACCCTGAATCCCACTGTACAAGGTTGTTTTCTTGCGGTATAATATGAATCAATCCAAAAATATAAAGCAAACAGTATAATAGAGCTAAGAGAAAAAGATGACCAATGAAGTAATATAGAAGCTTAATATTGGTTGTCATATATTATTTTATACTGATTTATTGTTTTGTTTTCATCCGTTACTCTTATGAAGTAGATCCCTTTTCTAGTTTCGTTAGGAAACTGATAAACCATATTGGTATTCATTGCTTTATTAAGTACTATATTACCAAGCAAATCATAGATTTCCACATGGATACTCTTGTCAGATTTAGCTTGAATTTGAAATGACTGTTGTATAGGGTTAGGAAAAATGGAATAGACTTCTTCTGCTTGTGTTGATTTTTCTATATCAGCAAAACAAACTAAAGGAATGTCTTTATAAGAAACATTGGTATTGATTTGACTACTGATATCATTCGTTGACATATTTAAAATGTAAAAGTCACTATAACCATGAGTATTTGAGTTTGCTTCCCCACATACATAGAATAAAGTATCATTTACTTTTATCATGCCTACAGGAAAATCATCTTGTCCTCCATCGTATATATAGCCATTAAGCCAATCACCGCTTGAGTTTGTTTTCATTACCATTGTCGATTTTGCTCCAACTGTTGGTCCAAATGATTCAGTGGTTGCAACGACTATGATATCTCCATTTTGTCGTTCAAATAGATCGATTCCATTTTCATTTAGAGTGTTTGCACTGGATTGCACCTGATGTAGGTTTGACCATAAAAAAGTTCCCATTCCATCAGTTTTAAATAAAAAGGTGTCTTCATCATCTGAAGTGTAACTAGATGTTGTCCCAAAGCCTAAGATTCCTCCATCTTGAGATTTAATAATGCTGTTACAAAAATCATCATTAACTCCTCCTATGGTTTTGGACCATAGTGTATCCCCTGTATTACTATTTATGCTCAATAAATAAACCTCTTTTCCCATTCCATCTATTTGGGAAAATCCAGTAGCAATGTATGTAGAGTCATTATATGCAATAACTTTGTTCAATTGCTGATCATTAGGGGCATTTAATGATCTCGTCCAAATTGTATCTAAATTATGGTCAGTTTTAAAAATAAAAGCATCATAGTCTAACCCGTTGTGGGTCTTTCCCACACCTATAATGTTGTTTTGTGCTATAGAGATATCATGACAAAAATTCCATTCATCCATTCCTATTACTTTTTGAGTAGTAATATTTAGCTGTGTATCTAACTTAGCTAACAAAATGTCATAATCACTATTTTGATCTGTGTATCCTCCTACAAAAATATAGTTTTCGCTTTTGGTCGCAATTGACTCAATGATTTCAATATGTTGATCATTTCCAATTAACACACGTTTGTACAGGGAGTCTCCTTTATACTTTATAATGACTCCATCATTCGATTCACACTCGTTGGTATTACCAGCTAAGTATAAAAAACCATTAAGAGTATCGATACCTGCAGTAATCTCGGTGCTTTTATTTCCAATTATAGTATAGTCAGCAACTGAAGTTTGAGCTACTCCAAATATAAAGGTAAAAATGGTTAATATGAGTGATACAATTTTTTTCATAGTTGATATGCTATTGATATGCCAAGTGATTTCCCATAGGCATTATCTGAGAAGAAACCTAACATATTACCAGAGTTAATACCTAACCTAACCTTATCTAATGCTAATTGCGTTGAAAGTCCCCACTGAAAATTAGTGTATCCTCCATGACTTATATACGTTGAAGCATTAAACTTTTCATTGAACTTAAAATTTCCTCCAGCATATAGAAAGGCTTTATATGCACTTTGAATCTTATATCGGAAACCATAAATAACTTCAATACGTTTTTGATAAGTAGGAACTTGGTAGAAATAAATTTCAAAAGGTAATAAAGATGTTGTGTTAGAAACCTCTGTCTGTAGTCCTATAGAATCTTGTAGGGCTGAAGGAGATAACAGGTCAGTACTAATATTTGAAAGGTTACTAACTTCTATTCCGCTGTATTTATATGTAGCCTTTGTTGCCAATTGATAGGTGTTGTTTTGGATTAAAACTCCAAGATTTCTAACTCCAATAATGATTCTAGGGTTATTGATTCCTTCTTTAAACTGAAAAACAGTTTCAAGATCAACGCCAATCCCTATAGCATTATTTGAAAAGAAAGTAGTAGTTCGATTGGTATCCACAGCAAAATAATTTCCCTCAACATCAATAGAAAGTTCTCCGCCAGTTGAATCAGTATAAAACAACCCTTTTGCTATTTCTGCTCCAGCGTTATTGTTAAAAGAAGAAAGCGTTAATCCTATTTTTAGTTGGTTCTTTTTGTTTAAACCAAAAGAAAATGAATTCATATCCCTTAAGTAATAAGCAGAAGGAGATAAAACAGCAGTGTCTCCCATCAAACTTTTATTCCCAAAGAATAAGAGCTGGTATACATCTTTAGTAAATTGAGTTCCCAAATTGTAGTTATATGAGAGTCCAGTGTAAAAGCCCCAATCTTTGATAATGTGATTTTTGGGATTAGAGTATAGTAAAGTTGTATTGAATTCTCCTCCAATATGGTTAATTCTTTTTGTTTTTTCTAAGCTTTTATTTTTCTCATCATCATTAATAAAACCACCATTGATAAACTTATTGATTGTTCCATTATTAAAAATAGAGGAACTGTAGTAGCCTTCAGATTCTACCCCAAAGAAAGTAGTGTTACTATCTAACGGAATTGTTTTAGTAACGCTGTTGCCTAATTGTTGTCCAACAGAAAAACAATAAACAAAGAGTAAAAGTATGGTGTAAATTAATTTCATCTATTGAATTTTGTTCTGGTAAGTAAAATCAGCGATAGATTTAAATTGTATAGAATAGTAATCGTAAATATTGAGTGTGCTATATCCGCTAGGACTATCGAAAGTGATTTTTATTATGAGTTGATTGTCATTGTTTAACTCTTGAATCGCTGCCTCACTGAATATTACCTCGCAGTTTGAAGTCGTAGATTGTTCAACAATACCTTGATTATCTACAACACCAGAGTTAATAACATTGTTTGCAAATAATTCTACGGTATTAGCTTTGTTTATAAGGGATAATTCAGCTTGAAGAGGAAAGCCATTCTCTATTTCAAAAAGCATTTTTCCTTTAATAATTTGGGCAATGTTTTCAGCGTTGACAGTAATGGTATCCACTAATACAAGTTCATTAGCAATAAAAGATAGAGGCATATCTATTCCCATGTTAATTTCAAAAGGAGCATCAGTATTAATAAAGTCATGGTGACCCGAAACATTTCCTAAAGGGTTTAACTCTAAATCCAAACTATATAAAATAGAGTCTGGTAGGTTTTCTATCCATTGTTCTATATTAGAATTATTAGAATTTAAGTTTGTTGAAAATAAGAAAGGAGTAATGTCTGTTCCACTTTTCTGAGCCCTATTCAAGTGGTTCTCACTTCCAATTATTGGATGGGTAAGTGGAATAGCACTCGTTGAGCTAATTGATTGTAAGTTGTTAATAGAGAATTTAGCATCAGCCCCGATTCCATTGATGATATCTAAATCAATGTTTACTTGATTGATGTCAATACTTCCTCCAATTATACTTTGGAGTTGTTTCAGTTCATTTTTGTTATTTGCTATTGAGGTTACTTGATTTCCAAAATAACCTTCAGCATACTCTACTTGAAGATTAGAAATCGTATTGATGATCGTTACAGAATCTTGATTCGTAATGGTCAAGTTGCTAGGGTGATTCTCAGAAAGTTTAATTTGAATCAAAGTACTCAGAGTGTTGTAACTATTTTGATTTGTTCCTGTTAAATCAATAGTATATCCAGCTAAACTAAAACTTCCAGTCAGGTTAGAGAAGTTGCTGTTTGCTGCAGGAACAGTTAATGTTTTGACAAAACTGTCGCCAGAACTATTTATGGCATTGGCTATGGTATAATCATAAACAACATCACCAGGGATGTTACTTCTAATTGAATAGTGTACAGTTCCTTCTTTTATTTTTACTTGTGTTAGTTCAACATCATTTACGCTTAAGGAAACATCCTCTGGTTGTGAAACAAATATTTGACCTGGAGCGCAATTAATCCCAGCAGAGAATGGTATTGTATAATGATTTTCCATTGTGGTGTCTGGTATTTTTACTAGAGAATCAAAGTTTAAACGATAGATGTTTGTAGAAAAATTAAGTTGAACAGAATGATCAGGATTACTTTGTGTAATAGAGTCTGATAATAAATCATTAATGCTAAGGTTACCATAGTAAAGAGGAGCTATAGCATCAATATTCCAGCTCAATGGAGCTCTTTCTTTTTTACAAGATATCAGAGAGATTAAAAAAAAGATGAGCGATATTTTTGTTAAAAATTTCATAACTAGAAACCAAATGTACTTAAATCATTTAAATTTGGGATAAATATTTTGTGTCTCACAATGAAAAAGAATAGCATATTAAGGTTTGTAATGGGAACTGTTTTTGGAACAGGGGCTATGCTGTTGTTATTCTATGTGTGGCATGGTATGGTTTTAAATGATTTAAGTTCTTTACAATATGACCCCAATATTTTTGTAGGGTTGCTTTTTGTATTGTATTTATCTATCGCTTTAGCATTATCATTTGTAATTGGTGTATATAATCCAGAAAACTACCGATTATTCAAGCATTTAAGTATTGGTGTCTTTATGGGGTTTCTAATCTATTTAATTGCTTTTGTACTAGGAGTTTCTTTTAATGGTGGTGGATTAAAACACATTGTTTTGGACTTCTCTTGGCAAATGGTAGAGCAAATGTTGGGCAGTGGTGTTATATCGATTTATTATTTGGTTTCGTATAGATTAGAAAAGGTCAGAGAGGTAAAATCTTTTGAATAGTCTATTTTTTTAGTTGTTAAAAAATTGTAAATTGGCTTTTTAAAATGATTTAGAATGACCAAGTTAAGCTTAATTTTTGCTTTGTTACTGCCCCTGTTTTTATTTTCTCAAAGTATTCATCAACAGCAATCTAGCTATTATGCTTCTGTCGGAAAGACATGCGATTGGTATGAGAGTAATACGGTAGCAGCCCCTCCAGTTTCAAGAGTAAAATCAAATTGTAATCTTAATAAAATAGTTTATGGGTGGCATCCATATTGGGTTGGAAATACTTATCAAAATTACGATTGGGATTTGCTGAGTCATTTTTCATTTTTCTCATACGAGGTTGATGCCTCAACTGGAAATGCAAATTCGACACATGGGTTTGCAACTTCTTCTGCTGTTACTGCTGCAATTAACAGCGGGAATACTAAAGTAACTTTATGTGTTACATTATTTAGTGGTCATACAACATTTCTTAACAGTTCAAGTTCTAAACAAACATTAATTACCAACCTTATTAATTTAATTCAAAGTAGAGGAGCTCATGGTGTAAATATTGATTTCGAAGGGCTGCCATCAAACCAAAAGACAAATTTTGCCAATTTTATGGTTGATTTAGCAAATCAGATGCATGCAGCGATTCCAAATTCGCATGTAAGTACTGTTTTATATGCCGTTGATTGGAATGATGTTTTTGATTTTACAATTATGAACTCGGCCGTTGACCACTATATTATCATGGGGTACGATTATTATTGGAGTGGGAGTACAACAACTGGTCCTAATGATCCTCTTTTTCATTTTGGGTCAAACTATAACTTTACATTATCGAAATCTGTGACTTATTATTTAGATAAAGGATGCCCTAAGAATAAATTATTTTTAGGACTTCCATATTATGGTAGGCAATGGAGTACAACAAGCACTACTGTTCCTGCTAGTACAACTGGTTCGGGAACACCTGTATTATATAAGGATTTGATGATAAACTCTAGTGGTAATTATTCTGTAGGAAATCACCAATATGATAACGATAGTTATACTGATATTTATGTGTTTAATAGTGGTGGTACAAAACAGTGTTTTATAACAAAGGACTCGGGAATGAGAAAAAGATTAGAGTTGATTAATAATACAGGTATTGCTGGAATGGGAATCTGGGCATTAGGTTATGACGATGGTTATAATACGTTTTGGTCTGCAATAGAGGATTACCTCACCGATTGTGCTGAACAACCATGCCCTGGAGAATTACATGATTTTGGTGGCCCAACAAGAGATTACTATAATAATGAAGATTATACGTGGACAATAGCTCCTCCAAATGCAGGGAGTATCACAGTTAATTTTTCGTCATTTAGCTTAGAAAACAACTTTGATTTTCTATATGTTTACGATGGTCCTAATACAAGCTCTCCTCAGGTTGCAGGAAGCCCATTTACAGGAACATCAATACCTGCTAGTTTTACATCTTCTATTGGAGCGCTAACATTTAGGTTTACATCAGATGGAGGTAATACTAGTGCTGGCTTTAATGGAACATATACTTGTGCTAATGGAAGTTCAGTTCCTACGACAACAATTAATTCTAATAATCAGTGGAAGATAGCAGATTTTAATACCTCTTTTACAGACCAAGATAATGTTGGTGTAACAGACAGTTTTTATTTAGTTGCCGACTATGATGGAGCTGAGTGGAGGTCAAATGCCTTAAGAAACTTTTTATATGAGAAATTTGATTTAGCAAGTTTACATAGCGATTGGTCGTCTCATGTAGGAACCTGGAATGTTGTTTCCAATGAATTAAAACAAACAGATGAGGTGTCAACCAATACTAATATTAGTATACCTATTAGCCAAAACAATCAAAATGAATATTTATATGAATGGAAGGGAAAGGTTGAAGGAACAGGAACAAATAGACGTTTTGGGATGCATTTCTTTTGCGACGATCCAACACAGACCAACCGAAACAACTCTTATTTAGTTTATTGGTATCCTGACCAAGGCAAATGCCGTTTGCATAAAGCGACAAATAATACCTTAGCTTTTATAACAGAAACAAATGTTAGTTTTAATCCAAGTTCGTGGTATAATTTTAAGGTTTATTACAACCCAACAACAGGAGAGATTAAAGCATATTTAGATGGTGTTTTAACATTGTCTTATACTGATTCTGCTCCGTTGCAATCTGGAAATGCTGTTTCATTAAGGACTGGGGAAGCTGTTGGTTATTTTGATGATATTAAAGTTTTTAAAAGTAGAGGAACTAATGTTTCGGTTACTATTGGTGGTGCAACAGATGATATTAGGTATCAAAACCCTACTCCATCTACCCCAGCTGGAAGAATTGAGTCAATTGTTTTGGATGGTAATGAAAACTGGTCTACAACTGCTGTACAGCTTGAAAATATCGATTGGACTGCACCAAGTGCAATTACAATTAATGACGGTGTTAGCTCAGATATTAATACGTTTAGTACTCCTAATCAAATTCAGGCAAATTGGACAGCTTCGTCCGATTCAGAGTCTGGATTACTTGAATATTTATATGCTGTGGGAACGACTAGTGGAGGTACAGATATTGTGAATTGGACCAGTAATGGAACAAGTGTTTCAATGACACATACTGGTTTGTCATTAGTAAATGGAACAACCTATTATGTCTCTGTTAAAGCTGTAAATAATGCAACGTTAGAAACAGCTCTAATTAGTTCTGATGGACAGACATTACAAGGGTCTGGAGGAGCTCCTTACGCTAATTTTACCTATTCAACAACTGTGATTTGTCCTGGAGATTCTGTGCAATTTATTAATAGCTCGTTGAATGCGACAACCTTTTCGTGGTCTTTTGGGCAAGGGAGTCCTGCAAGTAGTTCGCTTGAAAATCCAAGTGTAGTTTTTCCGAATTCAGGGACGTATACAGTCTCTTTAGTAGCGATTGGTCCTGGCGGAACAGATATCTCTACCCAGAATATAAATATTGTAATTTCAGATGCTCCAACAGCAGCATTTGTGCCATTAAACAACCCTATATACCTTCCAAATGCCACAGCCTATTTTGTAAATAATTCAAGTAATGCAAATAATTATAGTTGGGATTTTGGGAATGGTGCAACATCAACAGATGAATCTCCATGGACGATCTATTCTACTACAGGAACATATACTGTAACTTTAATTGTCGACAATGGGGTGTGTGGAAGTGACACTGCAACTTTTGATGTTGAGGTGATGAATAATGTTGGAATAAATGAAAATATACTCAGTAATCATGTTAAGTTTTATCCTAATCCATTTAGTGCTAATTTAGCGCTTGAATTTATAGCGCAAGAATCACAAATGGTAACTTTTGAGGTTTATAATGTTGTTGGAGAGCTTGTGTTAAACAAAAACTTTGATGTAATAGAAGGAAATAATTTTATTGACTTGGAAAGTGATCTAAAGTTATTAGCAAAGGGAAGTTATTATACAATATTAAGAGCTAATTCTGGTGCTTTTAGTCAAAAAATCGTTAAAAAGTAGAAGGTAAATTGACAGAAATTGGTAAAAAACTGATAAAATCCCATTGTTGTTTCGTGAAAATTTATAACTTAGTCTCTTTCATAGGAAGGCTACCCCAGAAAACCCCTTTTTATGAAGTATATAAGTCTTATATTTAGTTTTTTATTTGTAGCTGTTATTAATAACTTTTACAGTCAAGTTATTGTTTCTTCTTCTCCTGAATCTTCATGTGATGGCAGCCCTGTAACATTAAGTGCTACAGCTCCTACAAATTGTTCTGTATACACCAATTCAACAATAACCTTTGCTCCACAAGCAGTCTCAGGTTCTGCTACAACTGTTTCATTGTCTGATGATGCTGTGTCAGGGTTTCAACCAATAGGATTTACATTTAATTTCTTTTGTAACGACTATACGGATTTTAGAATTTCTTCTAATGGTTTTATTACCTTTAACAATAGTGGTTCGAATGGATGTTGTTCAGGGCAAAATATACCTAATGGTTCTAACCCGAATAACTTGATTGCGTTTGCTTGGGAAGATTTGGATCCAGGAAATGGAGGCCAGCCTGCAGAAAATTTAATTCGTTATGAAACGATAGGAACAGCTCCAAATCGAATTTTAATAGTAGACTTTTTTAATGTAGATCACTACCCAAACAATAATAATGTAACAGTTCAATTACTGCTGTATGAAACAACCAATGTTATAGAAATTCATACAACTAATATGCCTAGTGATGGAGGTAGACATACAATGGGAATTGAAAATGCGAATGGAACAGTTGCTTATACTGTAGCTGGAAGAAATCGTTCAAATTGGTCTACTTCCAATGAGGGTATTCGTTTTAGCCCAGTAGCATGTACAGGTGTGACTTATGATTGGCAAAGTCCATTAGGAACAAGTATAGGTTCAGGAAGCTCTATTGTTGTTTCGCCAAGTGTTCCTACGACTTATTATGCAGTTGTAAATAGTTCATGTGGAACAGAAACAGCATCTAGAAACCTTAACGTATTATCGATTGATGCTGGTAATGATCAATGTACAGGAGGAGGAACGATTACTTTGTATCCTAATACTACATTTCCTACAACATGTGATGATTATGATGTAACAACGATTGCTTTTTCTCCTCAGTCCTTATCTGGATCAGCAACAACAGTCTCATTATCTGATGATGCAATGTCTGGAGCTCTGCCAATAGGATTTACATTTAACTACTTTTGTAATGATTATACCCAGTTTTATTTATCTTCTAATGGCTTTATTTCTTTTAGTTCTGGTCAACCAAATGGGTGTTGTTCAGGTCAAAATTTACCAAATGGATCGGCTCCAAATAACCTAATAGCTTTTGCTTGGGAGGATCCAGATCCAGGAAACGGAGGTCAACCTGCTGAAAACTTATTAAGGTATGAAACGATAGGGACAGCTCCAAATCGAATTTTAATAGTAGATTACTTTAATGTAGATCATTATCCGAATGGTAATAATATGACAGTTCAAATGTTATTGTATGAGAGTAATAGCTCGATAGAGGTGCATACTACAACAATGCCAACTGATGGAGGAAATCATACAATGGGAATTGAAAATATTGATGGGACAACAGCATTTACAGTAGCTGGTAGAAATGCAGCAAGTTGGTCTGCTACAAATGAAGGGATTCGCTTTTCTCAAAAGAACGCTTCTGTTGTAACTTGGTCTCCTGGCACTGGGTTGTCAAGTACTACAGTTTTAAACCCGTTAGCTTCTCCAGCTACAAGTACAGATTATACAATAACATTGGATGATGGGAATGGTTGTATCTTAAGTGATGTGGTTAATGTGAGCCCAGCTTGTCCTTTGCCTATAGAATTGGTTAACTTTAAAGGAGAATGTTTGGACAAAGGGGTGTACTTTAACTGGACAACAGCATCTGAAATAAATAATGATTACTTTGATATTGAGCGATACGACGAATATAGTGGTAAATGGGTCAGCTTAGCAAAAATAGAAGGAGCAGGAAATAGTAGTGAGTTCCTGTCGTATGAACATTTAGTTTCAACAACAAGTAAAGGAGGTTATTACAGATTGAAACAAACAGATTTTGATGGGGAATATGAGTATTCATCAATCGAACATGTTACTTGTAATAATCAAAATATTGAAGTAACTGGATATCCTAATCCAGCTGCAGGAGAATATGTGATCTTTATTAATGATGAAGACTTAAGGTTTGCAGAAATCTCAATCTATAATGGTATGGGAGAAATAGTTCTTAATTATGGAACACAAGAAAACAGGACAACATTAGATGTTTCCAGTCTAAAAAAAGGTGTTTATAATGTTAATGTTGTTACAAAATACTATTCAAAAGTTATCCGTTTAATTAAGCTTTAAAAGACAATCAAAACTGGAAGGAAGTTTTTGTGTTAACAGTGGCTTTTAATTCATGTAAGATTGAAAATAAACCAAAGTATGCTCTGTTGATGTATAGAATGTGTCTAGATCCCCTAGCCGCTCCATTTTTTCTAACATCTTTACTTTTAGAGAGTTCTTCTCCTTTAGCGTATATTTTATTGAAGTACTCTTCATCTGAAAAATCAAAAGATGCTACTGTGAATGGGTAGATTAATAAATGAAGAGATTCTTTGAAGATGTTGAAAAAGAAAGTTTTTGCTTCTTCAGTATCATCTTCATATAAAAACTCGAGGTAATAGAACAGTTTTCTTAATTTTTCATCGTTATTAAAGTACGCTGGGTTAATGAGTTGAAAATAGTTTTGGTAGAATTCTTCAGGAATATGTTTTACACAACCAAAATCTAAGACACCGATATCTCCTTGTTCATCAAAGAGGAAATTTCCAGGGTGAGGGTCTGCATGAATAGCTTTGAGGTTATTAACATGAAAATCATACATGTCCCAAAGATGCTGCCCAGCTTTATTTCTTAATTCTTGAGATGGATTTGTTTTCAGAAATTGATCCAAATGCATGCCATCTAGCCAATCCATTGTAAGTATTCTTTTTGCAGAAAGTTCGGGGTAGTATTTAGGAAATTTAATGCCTTGCAGGCTTTTGCTAGCCTCACTAATTTCAATAGATTGTTTTAGTTCGAGTTCATAGTCGGTTTCCTCTAGAAGTTTACTTTCAACCTCTTCAAAATATCTTTTAACTTCTTTTTCTTTTAATCCAAGCATTTTCATAGCAATAGGCTTCACCATTTTTAAATCAGAGTGAACACTTTCTGCAACACCTGGGTATTGAACTTTTACAGCAAGTTTTTTACCGTTTTTCTCAGCTAAATGAACTTGTCCAATTGAGGCAGCATTTACTGCGTTTTTAGAAAATGAGTCAAAGAGTTCTGTTGGGGTTTTAGAAAAGAGTTGTCTAAACGTTTTAACGACAAGTGGATATGACAATGGAGGAGCACTATATTGAGCTAGAGAAAACTTGTCAATCATGGCCTTAGGGAGTGTGTTTTTATCCATGCTCATAATTTGAGCGACTTTTAAAGCGCTGCCTTTCAATTCGCTTAAAGAGTTGTAAATATCTTCAGCATTATCTTTGTCCAATTGTTCTTTAGCTTCATCCTTGTCGCCAACAGCCGATTTAGCATAGTATTTGACATAATTACCTCCTAGTTTAGCACCAGTAGAAATTAGTTTAGCTGCACGTTTAACTTTACTTGTCGGAATTTTATTTTGCTCTTTCATCTAGGAACCAATTTAGGGAACTCCCAATAAAGTTACGAAATAAAAGAAAATGAGCTGTTTTAATAATTGTTAAATTAATAAGCTTTGTTTTGGTAAGCAAATTTTAGAAAGTCAATTAATAAATCTATAGGTCCTTTCTTAAGTAATTCAAAAATTAATGCGCTTGTCTTTTCAATAGCAGCATCAGTCGTTTGAAAGTCTTTACTTTCATCATTAATCCAAACTCTTAAGATGTATAAGAATTGTCCCCAAAATACTTCATCGTATTTTTCTGTGATAATTGGTCGAGTTGCTATTTCTTCAGATTCTAATCCTTTATTTACGATCTCTTTAACCCAATTATTATACAAAGTTCTAAATGTTGCCAAGCTTTTAGGTCGAAAATCTTTACGACTAAGCTCACCAACTTTAAGGACAATAAAACTTCTATTTTGTTTAAATACCTCAATTATTGTATAAAGGAATGAAAGGACTTTTTCATGTGAAGTATATGAAGCAAATTCAGAATCTTGATTTAAAGCATTAATTGTTTCGTCAAAAAAATGTTCCCAAATGGAGCTTTCTAATACTTTAAAAGAATTAAATGCAGCATAAAAGTCTGTTTCACTAATTTCAAGCTGTTCACAGAAAGCAAAAACCGTCACAGGTGGTTTCCCATTTCTAAGTAAATACAAAATGTACTCATTCTGTATTAATGCTTTCAAATCAATATTCTCTACTCCTTCATTCATGAATTACTATAGCAAAAGTAAGACGGAGTTTTCAAAATTACTAATAAAGTTTCTTAAAGTTTAGACCTTTGTATTTTCAAATAGCTATATTTGTTATCAAACCTACTCTAAAAGGAATGCCAGAGCAAAAGCTAAAATCATTAAGACAACGATTAGAACTAAAAGAATTTAAACTAAATTCCCTTTTAGAAATAACAACTGCAATTAATGAAAACTTTTCAATAGATAAACTTATTAAAATTTATGAGTACATCCTTAGGGAACAATTGGGAATAACCAAATTGGCATTGTATAACAATAATACAGATGAATGGAATACGTTGTTGAGATATGGAGCTAAAGGATTGGCAAAAAAAATAGATGTTGAAAGAGATTTGTTGCATATAAAAGAGATAACGGTAATAGAATCATCATCTAATCCTGCCCTAAACTCGTTTGATATTGCTATTCCTGTATTGCACAAGAATTTCCCGTTAGCATTTTTGTTGATAGGAGACTTAGAGGAGGAGGACATCATGATGAGTGCAATGGCGAGTAATATGCCTTTTATTCAAACATTAACCAATATTATCATGGTTGCAATTGAGAATAAAAGGTTTGCAAATAAAAGTATTGCTCAAGAGTTAACAAATAAAGAGTTGGAGGTTGCAGCTCAAATGCAGTCAATGTTATTGCCTTCTAACCTCCCTTCCAACAATAGAATAGAGGTTGGGGCTCTATACGAAAGTTTGCAACTGATAGGGGGAGATTATTACGACTTCATTAAGTTGAATAATGAAGAGTTTGTATTTTGTATAGCAGATGTTAGTGGGAAAGGAATTCCAGCGGCATTGCTTATGAGTAATTTTCAAGCCAACTTAAGAGCTAACGTTAAGTATAACCATAATCAATTATCAATGGAAGACTTAATTGTTGAGTTGAATAAAAATGTGAATGATGCTGCTCAAGGTGAAAAGTTTATTACGTTCTTTTTTGCGTATTACAATTGTACAACAAGGACATTAAAATATATCAATGCTGGACATAATCACCCTATATTGTTTAATGGAGGAGAAACGGAGGATTTGAGTTCGGGGTGTATTGGTTTAGGGATGTTTGATGAGATACCACATATAGATGTTGGAGTGGTCAAAATAGAGCCAAACAGTATGTTGGTTTGTTTTACTGATGGATTAGTTGAGTTAGAAAATGCTGATGGAGAACAGTTTGAGACTGAGCGTTTGAAAAAAATCGTATCAGAGAATAACCACCTTAAGATAAATGATTTAAACAAGTTGATATTTTTAGAGTTAGATCGCTTTAAGGGAAACCAAAAATATCTTGATGATACAGCAATTTTAAGTTGTCGCTTTTTTTAGTATATGAAGAATATAGAAGTCATAACAGCTCATAATGTTGTAATTCAATATGAAATTGCACCTGTTTTTTATCGAATTTTATCATTTCTATTAGATGCTATAATTTTGTTTTTCTATTGGTTGTTTGTGTTGCTTTTAATGTCTGCTCTTTCTATTGGTAGTCTCAATTTTTTAGATGGAGCTGATAGTATTGCAGTACTATTTTTTGTATTGTTGTTATTACCAATGTTCTTTTATTCCTTTTTTATGGAAACTTTTTTTGCTGGTCAGACAGTGGGCAAAATGATATTGGGTTTAAGAGTGATTAATGTTAATGGTGCAACTCCTTCAATAGGAGACTTTTTTTTAAGATGGAGTTTTCGTTTGCTAGAAGTTGTTATTTCTGCAGGAAGTATTGCAATATTATCTATGTTGGTGAATGAGAAAAAGCAACGTTTAGGGGGGATTGTTTCTAATACATTGGTTATTCAATTAAAGTCATCTCAATCTTATTCAATTCATAATATTTTGTCATTAAAAAATGTAGATAATCACGAAATAACATATCCTAATGTTATTCAATTTACAGATGAAGATGTCTTGTTAATTAAAAATGCATTAGAGCGCCAAAATAAGTTCAAAAACAAGGCGCACAATCAAATTTTATTAGATTTGAGTAAGAGGTCTTCTGAAAGGTTAAACCTTGAACAAGAGCCTAAAAACAAGATAAAGTTCTTGAAGACTATTGTCCAAGATTATGTAGTATTGACAAGATCTTAGAGGTTATACCGCTTCAAAAGCTATTTCCAATATCAATCAAAAGTTTATTAGCTCATTTGTTGAATAATGAGGTGTATCGTCTTAAAAATAAAAAGCCAATTTTAAAACAATTTAAAACTGGCTT
Organism: Bacteroidia bacterium; assembly: GCA_030426105.1. Taxonomy (GTDB): domain Bacteria; phylum Bacteroidota; class Bacteroidia; order Flavobacteriales_D; family Parvicellaceae; genus S010-51. Next base: position 104,561 of record JAUHZI010000002.1, read on the forward strand.
TCAATGTTATTTAGAAACTATACTTATAAGGATCCAATCATATTTTTAGGGTTTACCCATTCGTCATATTTTTCTTCTGGAACATAACCTAAACGAATAGCTTCCTCTCTAAGAGTTGTACCATTTTGATGAGCAGTGTTTGCAATCTCGGCAGCTTTATAATAACCTATCTTAGTATTTAGAGCCGTAACAAGCATTAAGGAGTTGTTTAAAAGCTCATCAATTCTTTTTTGATTTGGTTCAATGCCTTGAGCACAATTTACATCAAAACTAACACAAGCATCTCCTATTAATTCGGCACTTTGTAACAGGTTTGCAGCCATCATAGGTTTAAATACGTTTAATTCGTAGTGCCCTTGAGTTCCTCCAACAGAAACAGCAACATCGTTACCCATTACTTGGGCACATACCATAGTTAAAGCTTCAGCTTGAGTAGGATTTACTTTCCCAGGCATAATAGAAGAACCTGGCTCATTGGCAGGGATGATGATTTCTCCAATTCCAGAACGGGGACCAGAAGCCATTAAACGAATGTCGTTTCCTATTTTGTTAAGAGAAATAGCGATTTGTTTTAATGCTCCATGTGTTTCAACAATAGCATCGTGTGCTGCTAAAGCCTCAAATTTGTTTTCAGCTGTAACAAAAGGAAGACCAGTAAATTCAGCTATTTTTTTAGCAACTAATACATCATATCCTTTAGGTGTGTTTAGTCCAGTACCAACAGCAGTACCTCCTAGTGCTAGTTCAGACAAGTGAGCTAAAGTGTTCTCTAAAGCTTTTAAACCATGATTCAATTGTGAAACATAACCAGAAAACTCTTGACCTAAAGTCAATGGAGTGGCATCCATTAAATGAGTACGTCCAATTTTAACAACATCAGCAAAATCTTTAGACTTTTGAAGTAAGGTGTCTCTTAATTGTTTTATCCCTGGAATTGTTTTTTCTACAATCATTTTATAGCCTGCAATGTGCATTCCAGTTGGAAAAGTATCGTTACTCGATTGAGATTTGTTAACATCGTCGTTAGGAGCTAAGACTTTTTCTCCTTCTCCCATTTTTCCGCCTGAAAGAACTTGAGCTCTATTGGCAACGACTTCATTGACATTCATGTTGCTTTGTGTTCCTGATCCAGTTTGCCAAATAACTAATGGGAATTGATCATCTAATTTTCCAGCAATGATTTCATCACATACAGTAGAAATCAAATCTCTTTTTTCTTCTGGTAATACTCCTAATTCACAATTGGCATGCGCTGCAGCTTTTTTTAGATAAGCAAAAGCGTGTACAATTTCAATAGGCATAGAAGCAGAAGGTCCAATTTTAAAATTATTCCTAGAGCGCTCAGTTTGAGCTCCCCAGTACTTATCCGCTGGTACTTTTACTTCTCCAATCGTGTCTTTTTCGATTCTATATTCCATAATATTGATAATTTATTTTAACTTCGCATTAATTAATCATTCAAATTTACAAGTTATGTTAATAGGAACGGCTATATTTTTAATCTTTTTTGGATTAGCATTTTGGGTATTAATCTTTGTAATGTCTTTCGTTGGTGTTTGGGCTAGCTGGGGTGGAATTGCCATGGCAAAAGCAAAATTTGCTAAGAAAGGATTAGATAACGAGGAGCAATATCAATAATTTGCTTTCCTATTAATTAGGAATATAAAATGAATTTTTCTACTGTTGATGACTATTAACAATAGAAATAGAACGAGAAACAAAAACGCCCAATAAACATATGTTTATTGGGCGTTTTGCCTAAAACTACTACACACACTACGTTGCCTTATTCGGCAGCGTTAGCTTCTTTATTACTTGTAAGGTTATCCACCTTTTTTGTAAAGTCTTCTTTTGCTTCTTTCACTTTATTTGTGAAGTCTTCTTTAGCAGATTTTGCTTTTTCAGTTACCTCTGCTTTAGTTTCATTAAATTTAGAAGTTACGTCTTCTTTTGTTTTGTTGAATTTCTCTTCCAACTCTTTAATAATAGGGAATTTTTCTTCTAGTTTTTCTTTGTTTTTATTAAACTCTGCTTCAAAATCCTCTTTTGTTGAATCAACTGTTTTAAAAAAGTCTCCAACAATATTCTTACCTTCAGAATCAGCTTTCTTCCCTGATTCAACCAAAGCTTCAAATTTTTCTTTTAACTTTTCGTTTGTTTCTGACGCTAATCCTAATCCTGCGTAAGCTAATGTTTTAATTAAGTCCATTTTATTTGTTTTTTACAGTGATACTTCAATTATTTTGTTGCTGTTTTCTTTGTAGCAACTTTTTTAGTTGTTGTTTTTCTCGTGGTAGTTTTTTTAGCAGCTGGCTTTTTAGTTGTTGTTTTGCTGTTGGTATTTATTTTTTTTGTTGCTTCTGCTAATTTTGCTTCAAGATCTTCTATTCTGCTTTTTAAAACTTTAACTTCTTCAGATTCTTTGTTGCTAATAAAGTCAAATTTTGAAGATAGTGAGTCATTTAATTTCTTCCACTTAGCTTCAAACTCGTCTTTTGTATTTTCAGTTGACTTAAAGAAGTCATCCATAATTCTTTTTCCTTCAGTATCAGAAATTTTACCCTTCTCAACTAAATCGTTAATAGTTTCTTTAGCTTTTTCTGTTGTAGTTGTAGCTAAACCTACACCTGCATATATAAAGTTTTTAATCATGTCCATAATACAAAGTTTTAAATAATTGTTTTGTAATGTTTGATTACCCTATTGTCAAATAGTGAGCCAAAGTTGACTATTTTTTATTTTTTTAATCGATTATTGTGTAAGCCTTTGTTTTTCAGTTGTTTGTGTTTTTTGTTTGGGTGAACTATGTTTTTATGTTTAGTTTTTTGTGAAAATATGGGTGAACTTGAATTGAGTTTAAAGTTCAGAACATGACAAAAATTGTCAGTGTTCTCATTTTTATTTTCCAAAGTTTGGGTGACGATTCATTTTCCAAAGTGAAATTTGATTATTTTTGAGGGGATTATTCGATTTTAGCTAGACTCAAATAAATGAAAAAGTGGTACACTGCGTAAAATATAAGTCAATGCTAACTTAAAATAAGTACATTATGATAAAAACAATCAATATTATCTCATTCCTTTTGTTGCTGGCAATATGTGTTTTAGGTTTGTTTACTTATCATGAGGATATGGATGTTAAGATACCATATATTGATATGGTATTTCTTATTTTGGGCATAGTAGCTGGATTACTTTTGTTTTTTAAAATTAACCTGAGATGGCAAGCAATCTTCATAGGGATGAAACAAGAGGGCTACCCAATTAGTAAAAAAGGGTTTACCAATACTATTGTTTATGAAGGTATAAACATCGTGTTTTATTTTTTGGCAGGAGCAGCTTTTTTACTTTATGTAAATGCAATTTGGTTTATAGGTTTAATAATTTTTTTGCACTTTGTTGAAGGTGCAGTTCATTTAGTAATCAACGGGATATACAAACCTTATAAGATTATTGTTAATGAGAATACTATAATGATTATTGCACATTCAATAAAAATTATCAAGTGGCATAAAATCAAAAAGATAGAGGGAAAACATAATGATATTCACTTGGTTGACGATAATAATCAAATACACCTTGTTGATTTAGACTTGGTTTCAGAGTCTGATGCAAATGCAATAAAGAAGAGGGTAAAAGAAATAGCAGCAGATAGGAACTTGTATTGCGGGTTAAGTTGATGCTATAGATTTTTATTTTTTATGAAAAAAATACAGAAAAGCATAAAAAAATACCTTAGATAAATCTAAAGGGGGAAATTTAAGCAATCTCTTAACTAATTTTTAATTATTCCTTTTTTATCTGAGCAAATTAAATCTTACATTTGTGAGAATTAAGTTGATTTGAATCATACAGCTATATATAATGGACAAATATTCATACCTAAGTAATGCGGAAGGTAGTGCAATCGAAGAATTGTATGCTCAGTATTCGAAAGACCCAAATTCAGTAGATAAGAGTTGGGCAACCTTTTTTGAAGGATTTAATTTTGCAAAAGCAAATTATGATGTAGAAGGGGAAATTCCAGAGAATGTTCAGAAAGAATTTAAGGTAATAGACTTAATTGCTGGATATAGAACTAGAGGGCATCTGTTTACAGATACTAACCCAGTAAGAGAAAGAAGAAAGTATCAGCCCACATTAGCAATTGAAAATTTTGGTTTAGAAGAATCAGATTTGAATACTGTTTTTCAAGCTGGTGAAGAAGTAGGGATTGGTCCTGCTACGCTAAAAGAAATCATTGATCATTTGGAAGAAACGTACTGTCGCTCTATAGGTATAGAGTATCAATATATAAGACATCCAAAGAGAGTAGATTGGATTAAGAATAAAATTGAGCTAAAAAATAGAATAAAGTTCAGTGTTGAAGATAAGAAACACATTTTACATAAATTAAATCAGGCAAGTGTCTTTGAAGAGTTTTTACACAAGAAGTTTGTGGGGCAAAAACGATTTTCAATAGAAGGAGCAGAAGCATTGATTCCTGCATTAGACTTTTTAATTGAGAAGGGGTCTGTTTTAGGAGTAAAAGAGTTTGTGATGGGGATGGCACATAGAGGTCGTTTAAATGTATTAGCCAATATTTTTAATAAAACTTATGATGCAATCTTTAGTGAATTTGATGGGAAAGAGTATGAAGATGCTTTGTTTGATGGAGATGTAAAGTATCATTTAGGATATACTTGTAATGTTACTACAGATGCAGGTAAGGATATTAAAATGACTTTAGCTCCAAATCCTTCTCACTTAGAAGCTGTTAACCCTGTAGTAGAGGGGATAACAAGAGCTAAAATTGATAATGATTTAGGGGGGGATGAATCTCAAATTGTACCAATTTTAATTCATGGAGATGCTGCTGTAGCTGGTCAAGGAATCGTATATGAAGTGATTCAAATGGCTCAATTAGACGGTTATAAAACTGGAGGAACAGTACATATTGTAATCAACAACCAAGTTGGATTTACTACAAATTATTTAGATGCACGTTCGAGTACATATTGTACAGATATTGCTAAAACAACATTGTGTCCTGTATTTCACGTTAACGGAGATGATGTAGAAGCTGTTGTATTAGCAATGGAAGTAGCATTAGAGTATCGTCAAACATTTAATAGAGATGTGTTTATCGATTTATTGTGTTATAGAAAGTATGGACACAATGAAGGTGATGAACCAAAATTTACACAGCCTAAGCTTTACAAAGCTATTTCTAAACACCCAAATCCAAGAGTAATTTACTTAGATAAATTAGTGAAAGAAGGTGTTGTTACAGCAGAAGAAGGGAATATTCTTAAAAAGAAATTTGATGATATGCTTCAAGAACGTTTAGATGAAGCTAAACAAATTGAAAAAGCTGTAATTACAGATTTCCTAGAGGAAGAGTGGAAAGGATATAAACATGGGACAAAAGAAGATTTTCTAACTTCTCCAGAAACAGCCGTTTCTGAAGAAAGAATAAAAGAGTTAGGAATTAAGTTGGCCACATTACCTGAGGGTAAAAAGTATTTTAGAAAAATCATTAAGCTCTTGAAAGATAGGGTAAACATGATAGAAGAAGATCGTTTAGATTGGGGAATGGGAGAAATGCTTGCCTACGCAACATTACTTACTGAAGGTCACAATATTCGTTTATCAGGAGAAGATGTTGAACGTGGTACATTTTCACATAGACATGCAGTAGTAAAAACAGAAGATACTGAAGAAAAAGTTATCACATTAAATGGCTTAGAAGAAGGACAAGCTAAGTTTGATGTCTATAATTCTTTACTTTCAGAATATGGTGTCTTAGGTTTTGATTATGGGTATGCATTTACAACTCCAAATGATTTGACAATTTGGGAAGCTCAATTTGGAGACTTCTTTAATGGGGCACAGATTATGGTAGATCAGTATATTAGTGCTGCTGAGGATAAATGGCATACACAAAATGGCTTAGTGATGTTATTACCACATGGTTATGAAGGAATGGGCTCTGAACACTCAAGTGGTAGAATGGAGCGATTCTTAACGCAATGTGCTGACTTAAATATGCAAGTTGCTAACTGTACGACTCCAGCCAACTTCTTCCATTTGTTAAGAAGACAAATGAAACGAAATTTTAGAAAACCATTAGTTGTATTTACTCCTAAGAAATTATTACGTTATCCTTCTGCTGTATCTAAAATTAGTGATTTTGCGAATGGAGGCTTCCAAGAGGTTATTGATGATGCAACTGTAACTCCTAATGAAGTGGATACTGTAGTTATGGTATCAGGGAAGTTCTACTATGATTTAGTAGAAGAGAAAGAAAAGTTAGAAGCAGGGGAAAATATTGCTGTAGTAAGAGTTGAGCAACTGTATCCACTACCTGCAAAACAAATAGAGGAAATTGTAGCTAAATATGGAGCCGATGCTAATTATATATGGGCACAAGAAGAACCTGAAAATATGGGAGCATGGAGATTTATCCAAAGTCGTCACCGTTTCTGGAAAAAATTAGGCATCCAATTGGATGTTGCTTCAAGAAGACGTTCTGCAAGTCCAGCAAGTGGATCTTCAAAGGTGTCTGCAATTCGTCACCAAGCTATTTTAGATGAGGTTATGCAGTATGCAAAACAAAAAGTGTAAATTAGAGTTAAGATATTAAGACTAGAAGAGTAAAGACTAACATTGTAAAATAAATTAAGATAAAAGAAGAAAAGAAATAAGAAAACAAAGTCTTGAATCTTTAAATCTTGAATCTTTAAATCAAAAGAAAATATGTCAGTATTAGAAATGAAAGTGCCAAGTCCAGGAGAGTCAATTTCAGAAGTTGAAATTGCAGAATGGTTGGTAGAAGACGGAGATTATGTAGAAAAAGACCAAGCGATTGCAGAAGTAGATTCTGATAAAGCGACTTTGGAGTTACCTGCAGAAGCTTCAGGAACAATTACTTTAAAAGCTGAGAATGGAGACACCGTTGCTGTTGGAGATGTTGTTTGTTTAATCGATACATCGGCAGAGAAACCAGCTGACTTTGAGTCAAAAGAAACTGCAGAGGTTGCAGTTGAAACACCTAAAGCTGAGGCTCCTAACCCTAATCCTGTAGCTGAGAAAGCACCAGCGTCTCCAGCTAAGGAAACTTATGCAAAGGGAGTACCTTCTGTTGCTGCTAAGAAATTGGCTGACGAGAATAACGTACCATTGTCTAAGGTGCAAGGGACAGGTAAAGATGGTCGTTTAACTAAACAAGATATTATCGCTGCAATGGCAGCAGGATTCCCAGCAGAAGCAACTCAAGGATGGGGAGGAACAAGAGAAACCTCTTCTGCCAAAATGAAAATGCTGAGACGTAAGATTGCTTCAAGATTGGTGGCTGTTAAAAATGAAACAGCAATGCTAACTACTTTTAATGAAGTAGATATGAAGCCAATTATGGATATTAGAGCTAAGTATAAAGCTGTTTTTAAAGAAACACATGGAACAAGTTTAGGGTTTATGTCGTTTTTTACAAAAGCTGTTACCGAAGCATTAAACTTATATCCACAAGTAAATTCTATGATTGATGGAGATCATATGATTTCTCATAATTATGCAGATATAGGTATCGCTGTTAGTTCTCCAAAAGGATTAATGGTTCCTGTGGTTCGTAATGCAGAGCAAATGTCATTACATGAAATAGAGAAGGAAATCAAGCGTTTAGCAATTAAAGCAAGAGATGGTAAAATTGCTATTGAAGATATGGAAGGAGGAACGTTTACAATTACCAATGGTGGTGTATTTGGTTCTATGTTGAGTACACCAATTATTAACCCTCCACAATCTGCTATTTTGGGAATGCATAACATTGTAGAGAGACCAGTAGCAATAAATGGGAAAGTTGAAATCCGTCCAATTATGTATTTGGCTTTATCATATGATCATAGAATCATTGATGGTAAGGAGTCGGTAGGTTTCTTAGTAAAAGTGAAAGAAATGCTTGAGAACCCAACAAAAATGATTTTTGGAGCAAAAGCACCAGAAGAAGTTTTGTTGAACTTATAAATTAATATTTTGAGCAGAATACTCATAAAAATTGCACTCTTAGCCATAGGAGTGCAATTTTTTTTTATACAAAGTTTAGCTCAAGAACCGTATCACTATTTTCTGGGAGCAGAAGAATTTGCAAATGTTGATATCTACGAAATCGTTCAAGCTGAGGAGGGGAATTATTGGATTGCAACAGATAATGGAATCTATGCTTTTGACGGTTATACATTTAAACAATATACTCATCCAGATCAATTAAGTAACTCTGTTTTTAATTTAATAGAGTCGCCAGATGGGAAGATTTATTTTAATAATTTAAATGGGCAAATCTTTTTCGTTGATTCTAATATTGTGGAGTTAATACATCAAGTTCCAGATTCCTTAATTTCACCATTTGTTAGTTATAACTTTTTAGATAAAAACACCATAGTTGTTCATGGGAAAGCGCTATATAAGTTTGATGTTGCAACACCAAATAAAATAGTGTTTTTAGAAAGAGATGGGATAACGCATCAATATTTTTCTGCAATAAAACCATATGATGAAGAAACATTAGTCGTACACTATTGGTCAGATTCTTTAATATTTATAAATAGTAAAAAATGTATAAGCTTACCAATTAAATTAGAGAAGGGCGAAAAGCTTTTACCAAGTGCAGTATTAAACACTATTGAACTTCAAGGTGAGTTAGGCTTTAAAGATGCAGGGAGAATCGTTTATAAAGCAGAAGTTTTAGATAGTAGTGTTAACTTAAGGCAGTTATATCAAGGCCCTTCAAGCTTGTCTAGGTCGTACTCTACAATAAGCTATTTGTGGTTTGCAAGTGAAAAACAAGGGCTTCAAAGGGTGAACCTTAATACAAATAAAATAGATAAACTATTTAAAAGTTTTTTTATTTCATATGTGTTTCAAGACCAGAGGGGAAACATTTTGTTAGGAACGTTTGATTATGGGATTATTTTAATTCCTCCAATTCAATCAGAATTGTATATTCCTTCTCAAAGATTACCCATTTCAAAATTCAAGATTTTAAATGATTCAATTGTAACTCTAGGAGGAAAGGATGGTAATTTATATTTGTGGAATGGTGGAGCGGAAAAACTACTGTTTGAAAAAGGGTATAAAAGAATTGAATTATTAGAGTATATCAAGGCATACAATTATTTATTGTTTGATATAGATAGACCTTATTTATTGAATATAACACATCAGGAAAAAAAGTTTGCACTTGAAGCAAGTTCTATTAAAGATTTTTCCAAGGTTAATGATAGTGTATTTTTATTAGCAGGAAATTTAGGCACGTACTTTTTAGAGTTTAGAAACAAAGAGCCTTTACTTACAAAAGTATTAGAAGGGAGGAGTTATGCTGTAGAAAAAGACAAAAAGAATACAATATTGGTGGGTACTTCAAAAGGTTTTTTTGCCATTTCTAAGCAAGACCGCAAGGAGGTTAAGCTGAATGATAAAACAATATTGGTTTCAAAGTTAAAAAAGCATGAAAACACTGTTTATGTGATTTCTAAAAATAAAGGGTTGTATTTATGGAAAGATGAACAGCTTCAACCTTTTGATGAAGGAACAGTCTTCTCACAAAATAATCATATAATAGATATTCATTTTTGGAAGAGTTTATTATTGGTACAACGCAAATATGGTATAGAGCTTGTCACTAAAAAAGGTGATAAACTAGCAGAAATTAATGCAGCAGATGGTTTGTCTAATGCTCCTATTCAACTCGAAGTGTATGGAGATTATTTATATGCATTACAGGAAAAGGGAATACAGAAGTTAGACTTGAAAAAACTTCTAGAATATCAACCAAAACCTAAGTTTAAGGGATATCAACTTCTAATTAACGGTAAAGCAGTTGACGAAAGTGAGTTTTTGAATTTAGAGTCAGATAAAAATAATATTGAATTTAAGGCTTTTGCTCCATATTTAGAGTTGAGCAAAGGGCTTAAATATCGTTTTTATTTAAAGGGGTATGATTTGGATCCCTTAATTCTAAATTATGATCAAAATAGTATCAATTACAAGTCAATTCCTCCTGGAGACTACATATTTACTGCCACACTTTTATATAAAGGTAAAATGATGGATGAGCTTTCTTTTAATATGATTATTGATTATCCCTTTTATCAGAAGTGGTGGTTTTATTTATTGGTTATCTGTACGACATTACTTTTAAGTGTCTTGTTTTTTTTAGTTAGAATTCAGTCAATTAAAAAGAAAAACAAGGAGGTTTTAGAGAAAAAAAGCCTAGAGCAGAAAGCTGTTGAATCTCAGTTAAAGGCTTTACGTTCACAAATGAATCCACACTTTATTTTTAATGCGTTAAATTCAATTCAAGACTTGATCTTACAGCAAGATACAGAACGTTCTTATGACTATATTGTTGTTTTTTCAGAGTTAGTTAGAAACACATTAAATTACTCTAATCGGGAGTTTATCCCTTTACAAGATGAATTAGATTTTTTGGGTGTTTACTTAAGCTTAGAAAAGCTAAGGTTTAAATCCGATTTCGAATATGTGATTGATAGTCAGGTTAGTGTTGATATAGAAGTTCCTCCACTTGTTATACAGCCTTTTATAGAAAACGCTTTAACACATGGGTTACTTCACAAAAGTGGATTAAAAAAGCTTACAATTCAACTCAAAATAGAAGAGCAATTAATTTGTTTTATAGAAGATAATGGAATAGGACAAGAACGCGCTAGGGCAATTAAAGAACGACAAAATAATAAATACGAATCTTTCTCATTAGGAGCGATTAAAGAACGCATGAAGATATTACAAGAGCAATTTGGGAAAGAGGCATTTTATACAATAGAAGACTTATATCCACTAAAAGAAGATAAAGGTACAAGAGTAACTTTAATTATGCCTTACAAAAATTAAAGCACATTGGTAAAATAAAATATGCCAGACATAAAATGTTAAAAATGAATAGCGAAGAAAAAGTTATATTTATTAGATGGATACAATTAGAGCTATAATAGTTGATGACGAAGAGAGTGCTAGAAATGTGCTTTCTAATCTATTACAACATTTTTGCGAAAGTGTAAGTGTATTAGCTCAGTGCAGTAATCTTTTGGAAGGAGTAAACGCAATACAAAAATATCAACCAGATGTAGTGTTTTTAGATGTAAAAATGCCAAATTATGCGGGCTATGAAATCGTGAATTTTATTGAGGATATTGATTTTGAAATCATTTTTGTTACTGCTTATGATCAATACGCAATTAAAGCTTTTGAATTAAGTGCGTTAGATTATCTCTTAAAACCTATTAATAGAGTCCGTTTAGCCGATGCGGTAGAAAAAGTGAGGAGTAAGGTAGATAATACACGTAAAATAGAGCAATTGAAGGTGTTGATTTCTTCAATGAATGAGGAGGTTTTGGAGAAAATTATTATTTCTGAATTGGGAAATAAAAGGGTTATTGAGGTCAACGACATTATTGCTGTTCAAGCACAAGGTTCGTACTGTACAATTTTTACAAAAGGAGAAACACAAATTACTGTGAGTAAAAACTTAAAATATTTTGAAAACCTATTCGTTGAAGTTTCTCATTTTTTTCGAACACACAAATCATGGATTATTAACCTCAAGTCCTTGAAGTCTGTTCAGCTCACAAAGGGCTCAATCGTGCTGGAAGAGGGAGTCAATGCTAAACTATCAAAGTATAGAATAGAAGACTTTAAAAAAGGAATAAACGATCTTGTTGTTTAATTTTTTTCCATTCCTAAATTGTATTGGGACGTTTATAAATCCAATTTAGATTCTTTGCTTAAATGTTTTAACCTTGTTTTCAAACTAAAAAAGAAGAAAACATGAAAAACATTCTATTTATTATTTTATCCTTAATAATACTAAAAGGGTTTACTCAAGAAAATCTATTTAAATCAATAGAAAACTTAGGGTTAAATACAACTTATAAAGTCTATAGTATATATAAGTCTGGAGAAGGATACGAATTGGAAGCTCGGTCTTTTAAGCTACAGTTTGATATTGTAAACAATAAGTTTGACAAACCAGCTGGACTGAATGCTAAAATGGTAGGTGAAGACAAAACTTATATCACCTATAATAATGAAAACGATATTTTAGATCATTATTCTAACCCTGCATACATAAGAACAAATAGAGGGTTTAATGAGACCTATTTAGTGGTTGATAGTGTTATTTATTGTTTGTGGAGTATGGAGGAAGATGCTTCTTCATTTGAGTTGAAATCGATTTATTTACCAATCTTCAAAAAAGAAAAGTCAGATAAGAAGATGTCTTTGAAAGAGAAAATGGCTGCAGCAAAAAATGCAGTTAAGGATGCTTCTGGAGAGATGAAATACCTTGGTCAATTAAAGAAAAAGAATCATGAAAAAATGATCAAAGATTATATAGCTTCAATGAAAAAAGTACAACCGATTTATACCTCTCAAGAGCAAAAAGAACTTGCAGAATTAAAAGCAGATATTGAAAGAGGAAATGCTGAAATTAAAGCAAAAAATGATGCCTATTGGGCGTCGGAAGAAGGGCAAGCGATGAGAAAAAGAATGAATGAAGATAGTAAGCAATCAAATGCAGTAGGTAAATGTACTATCGTAAATGATTTAGATCAAAGTTATCAATCTAAAAACAATGATGTTCGTTTAGCCTTTTCAGGAGGTTCTACAGCTGCAAAGTCTTTATTAAAGGGACATAAGATGGAAGTGAATTGCGATGACGTTAAAGTATATATTGGAGTGGAATCTAGTACAGAAAGAAAACGTTATTTATTCTCTACTAGTGGAGCATGTGGAAAAACAATTTATTTATCAATGTACTGGTAGAATAGAACGAATAACTTTTAAAACGAATTAATATGAAAGAACTATTTACAATTTTATGCTTTGTTTCAAGTGTTGGAATGTCTTTTACCCAAACCTATGTTGATGCTAGTGCTATGGGAGCTGATAATGGACAATCGTGGAGCAATGCATATACAGATTTAGGGAATGCCATATATATGGCAAATCCAGGGGATACATTATGGGTTAAGCAAGGAATGTATTTTCCTACAGTCAATGAACAAGGTCAAATGCCAGTAAGTCCAAATCAACGCTATTTTTGGTTAAAGTCAGGGGTCGTTATTTTAGGTGGATTTACAGGGCAAGAAACAATGTTAAGTCAGAGAGATCCCGTCAATAATAAAGCAATTTTGAATGGAAATAATCAGTCATACCATGTATTAGAAGTCACAAATATAGCAGATTCAACAGCTGTTTTAGATGGTTTTATGGTAGCGGATGGATTAGCTACTGGAAATGGACCAACTCAAAGTGGAGGAGGCTTGTATTTACATACTACTGAAGCTCAATTTTATAATGTAAGAGTTACAAGCAATAGCGCTACTTATCATGGAGCTGGACTATATGCTTATCAGTCTAATTGTAGATTCGTTGCTTGTGAAATAGATAATAATAATACCGCGCTTTACGATGGTCCCGCAGGTTATTTTCAAGACTCTGATTTGGAGTTTTTTAATTGTTTAATTCGAGATAATCAATCCAATAGGTTTGGGGGGATAGCTTGTTCAGTGAATTCTAATGTGCTGTATCAAAACTGTACTTTTGTTAATAATAGCGCAACAAATAATATGTTTCAACTATCCAATACAAATCCAACAGTAGATACATTTGCAATTGATATTAATCATTCAATTATTTATGATAATACAAGCCCTGGAAGTATTGGATTGCAAGATGCTGTAAGTTGCAATTTATCAGATACTTGGTCTGATTGGGGGGCAGATAGTGATCCGCTTTTTAATAACTCTAGTATTGCTGATTATTCTATTCCTGCAAACTCACCTTGTGTAGATCCAATATTGACAAATTCAACACCTTATAATCCTTATAAAGATTTGGCTGGAAATGATAGGGTGTTTGGGGCTAATATCGATTATGGAGCATTTGAGTATATTGATATCTCTGCAAGTATTTATGAGACAAATAAAGTGGCAATTGTCGTGTATCCAAATCCCTCTTCAACCCATTTTAATGTTGGGGGTGTTGTAGCTCAGTCTATAGAACTGTATACAATTGATGGAAAGTTAATAGTAGAAACTGAAGAGCCAACTATAAGAATAGAAAATCTTAGTACAGGTGCTTATTTCTTAAAAGTGACTACACCAAATCAAACTTATGTAAAACAAGTGGTTAAAAACTAATAAAGAGTAGTTTAATAGATTATACTTATTAAGTCCATATAGTTACGTTAGTAATTATATGGATTTTTTATCTCCACTCTACAACTTGCCCCCTCTTGGCATTTAATAGCTCTTGAGGTACAGATTGCTCAATTGTCGTTTTTAAGGCCTCTAACATTCTCTTTTTAGCATGGTTTCTAGAGTAAACAAGTCCAACTTCTCGTACAGGAGTTTCAGAATCGAAATGCCTTATAATGGTATTTTGTGGATTACAATTATTAATCGCTAATTCAGGCAACAAAGTATAACCACCTTCAGTCTCAATAATTTTCTTAATCGTTTCCAAAGAACCACTTTCGAATTTAAACATTGCTTCGTCATTATGTTCATCTTGGTAAGAACAAAGGTTTACTACTTGTGAACGAAAGCAATGTCCTTTCCCTAATAGCCAAAGTCCTTCAGTAGTTATTTCGCTTGTACTCAAAGACTGTTTTGTCGCTAACTCATGTGATTTATTCGCAAACAATAACATCTTTTCATAAAAAATAGGAGATTCTATTATACTTGTTTCATTTAATGGAGTTACTAATATTCCTACATCAATGGTGTCATTTTTTAATTTACTGATAATATCTTCTGTTAGTAATTCTACAACTGTTACATTGATATGTGGATAATTGCTTGTCAAGTTTCCTATAAATAAAGGCAATAAATATGGAGATAGTGAGGGGATAACACCAATAGTTAAATCGCCTGATAATGTTGAGTTAAATTCATCAACAACCTCATTTATTTTTTTATGTTCTGTCAAAACGATCCTTGCTTGCTCAATAATCTTTACCCCAATATCTGTTGGGATAATAGGTTGTTTACTTCGGTCAAAAATTGTTACACCAAGATGTTCTTCAAGCTTTTTAATTTGCATACTCAAAGTAGGTTGAGTTACGAAACACCTTTCAGCAGCAGTTACAAAATGTCTATAAGTGTCTATTGCTACTATGTATTCTAGTTGGGCTATTGTTACCATTTATAAGGGTTATCTATATAAGTATAAAAACAATCAATTTGATTTATAGTGTTAAATCTATCAACTTTGTACTGAACAAAAAAATAAACGCTATGAAAAATCAAAAAATATATTTAGAACACGCCAACATTACAGTAAATAACTTACAAGCTGCAGTAGATTTTTTTATAACTGCTTTTCCGCATTTTAAAATTAGAGGAGGAGGGAAAGGAGATAGGGAATGGGTGCATCTAGGAGATGACGAAACATATCTTGCTATTAATGAAGCGACAACTTTTCAAGATCCAATAGAGAAGAACTATAACCGTATAGGAATAAATCACCTTGGGTTTGTTGTACGAGATGTGGAGGAAATAGCTCATAGATTATTAGCAAAAGGATATAAAAGAGATTATCCTAAACAAGTAGAAAAGTATAGAATTCGAGATTATTTTGCTGATGATGAGGGAAATCAGTATGAGTTTGTAGAGTATTTATCTGAAGTCACATCAGAAAGGAATAGCTACCGAGATTAATCCATAAAAAAAGCCTAGTATTTACTAGGCTTTTTATTATTATTCTACTGTCACAGATTTTGCTAAGTTTCTTGGTTGATCGACATTACACTCTCGCATCACAGCAGTGTGATAACTTAATAGTTGAAATGGAATAGTTGCTAATAAAGGAACTAACATATCATCTGTTTTTGGTATTTCGATAACGTGATCAGCAATGTTTTTTACTACTTCATCACCTTTAGTAACGATTGCAATAACTTTTCCTTTTCTCGCTTTCACTTCTTGGATATTGCTTACTACTTTTTCATAACTAGAATCTTGAGTTGCAATCACGTAAACTGGCATTTCTTCGTCAATTAAAGCAATTGGTCCATGTTTCATTTCAGCAGCAGGGTATCCTTCAGCATGGATGTATGAAATTTCTTTTAATTTCAAAGCACCTTCTAATGCTACAGGGAAGTTAATCCCCCTTCCTAAGAATAAAGCATTTGGAGCATCTTTATAAATTTCAGCAATTCCCTTGATGTATTCATCAGATTGTAATACTTTTTCTACTTTTTCGGGAATGGCATCTAACTCTAACATTAAACGACTAAAGCGTGTTGGCTCAATAGTTCCTTTATTTTTTCCAAATAACAACGAAATAAGAGTTAGAACAGTCACTTGAGCGGTAAAAGCTTTGGTAGAAGCCACTCCAATTTCTGGTCCTGCGTGCGTATAAGCCCCACAGTCAGTTGCTCTTGCTATTGTACTATTTACAACATTACAGATACCAATAATTGTAGCGCCTTTAGATTTTGCTAATTCAATAGCAGCTAATGTATCAGCAGTTTCACCAGATTGAGAAATCGCTATTACCACATCATTTTCGTCAATAATAGGGTTTCTATACCTGAATTCAGAAGCGTATTCTACTTCAACAGGTATTCTCGATAATTCTTCTAATAAGTATTCTCCAACAATTCCAGCATGCCAAGAAGTTCCACAAGCAATAATAATTAATCTTTTTGCTGCAAAAATTTTATCTTGATAAGCTTCAATACCTCCTAATGAAATGTAATTTTGGTTTAACATCAAACGTCCTCTCATACAATCCTTAATTGAACGAGGCTGTTCGAAAATCTCTTTTAACATGAAATGATCGTATCCACCTTTTTCTAAAGTTTCAATTTTCATTTCTAACTCATGGATATATGGTGTTTTTTCTTGGTTTTTAATTGTTTTCAAAGTTAAACCAGTATCCAAGCTCAATTTTGCTATTTCCCCGTCTTCTAGGTATATAACGTTTTTAGTGTATTCTATGATAGGGGTAGCATCTGAGCCTAAAAAGTACTCATCTTCTCCTAACCCAATAACTAAGGGGCTACTTTTCTTAGCCGCGATAATTTCTCTAGGGTTATCTTCTGAGATTACTACAATAGCGTAGGCACCAATAACTTCATTTAAAGCTTGTCTTGTCCCTTCAAATAAATCACAGTTTTGTTTTTCAACAATATCTTCAATCAAATGCATTAAAACTTCTGTGTCTGTCTCACTTTTAAATTCGTGTCCACGAGAGATTAACTCTTCTTTCAAGACGGCATAATTCTCGATAATTCCATTGTGAACTAATGCAAACTTCTCATTTCCTGAAGCATGCGGGTGAGCATTGGTATCGTTTGGTTTACCATGTGTTGCCCAACGTGTGTGTCCAATACCAACACCTCCAGTTGTGTCTTGATCTTTTGCAAATTTTTCTAATTCAACAACTTTCCCTTGTTTTTTATAGATATTCAATTCATTGCCATTGTTTACAGCAATCCCTGAGCTATCATAACCTCTATACTCTAAACGCTTTAATCCTTTTAAAACTATTGGAAAAGCCTCTCTGCTTCCAATATATCCTACAATTCCACACATCTTATTAGTAATTAGTGAATGTTAATTTCAATTTTGGTTTATCTTTCAAAGTTGTAGCTTGACCATTAAATACAACTCTATTAGCGGAGATTCCACTTTGATTAGGTAAAATACTTAACGGCGTATTTGAAATTTCACCAGAAAATATT
Source organism: Bacteroidia bacterium (assembly GCA_030426105.1). GTDB lineage: Bacteria > Bacteroidota > Bacteroidia > Flavobacteriales_D > Parvicellaceae > S010-51. The sequence goes on from JAUHZI010000002.1 coordinate 122,303, forward strand.
TGATTAATATGTCTTGTTATATTGAATACATATTGGCTGTTGTCAAAGTCATATGTTCCTCCAAAACCTTCTGTAAAGTCTTCAATAAAAACATCATCACCATCTTCGTTTATTCGTGTTAAATAAAGTTGAGAAGCAGGTAAGTACTTATCTAAGGCGTAGTATTGTGCTGGTAAAATTAATTCAGCCTTGTTTACAATAACTTTTTCATCTTTGATGTATTCAGAAAGGTGAGGAAAATGAATCTTGCCTTTAACCCCTCCCAAAGTTTGGGTAAAAAACTGGGTTTGACCTAGAGTTGAGTCTGCTAATTCATTCCCAACATAAAAACCGCTATTATCCATCGATATTCTATGGAATCTAGCTGATTGAGAATTGAAGTTTAAATCGTAGGCAATAGTGTCTTGCGCAACTGTATCTCTATAGAAGATAGTGATTTTTGAATACTCATCAAGTAAGTCAGCATATACAATTCCTCCTTCGTTAATATTCTGCGTTGTATTCGATTTGATTAGTAGCCCTTTAAACCATTCAACAAACTCTCCACTACCATCATTTCCATCTAAAATTCCTGTGCCAGATTGATTAATGATATCCCACCCAAATGAATTTTCATCTAAAGGTATTGTAAGAATTGGTTCCTCAACAAATTCTCCTTCAACACTTCCAGGCGTATATGGCGCTGGAGAGATAGATCCCATTCCCATAGGAACAAGATTCCCTGTTAAAGAATCAATAGAAGAACTAGAATAATAGCTAGAATCAATATAAAAATCGGAAGCAAGTCGATAAACTTCAAAGTCCTGTGCTTGTTGATTTCCATAAAAGTTGCTGATTTTTAAATAGAGTCGAACCGAATCAACAACTAAGTCAGTTAAGTTCCCACTAACAGGTGTAAAATTAACAGCTGAAGACAAGCGTAACTGAGCAAAAATAGATGACTCAATTCTTCCAAAAAAAGGATCAATATAAGAGCCTAAAAGATTGTCTCCAGATAATTCATCTGTAGGAATAGTATCTCCTTCTTCAATATATGTGATTAATTGAGTGGTATCAGAAATAGCTAAGTTCAGTTCGTCTCCTTGAGGTTGAATTGCTAAACCTAAATCGTTTTCTTTTTTCTTACAACTAAAAAAAGTAATAAGAACAATAAATAAAGTAGCGGCTTTAGTTGGCCAAAATTTCATCATTTTCAATTATGTTGTTATAAAAATCTTGATGTGCAGTAATCAACGTTTCTTCTGTTTGGTAATCTAAAACTGGTTTTTCAGATTCTTTTATATAACTACTAATTGATTCATTTATTGTTTCACTACCAATTCCAATAGCATCTGCCCATTTAATCCCTAAGATGTTTAGGTTTTCAATTGTAGGCTGTCCAAGGACATTGATATCTTCAGCTTCAAAATTGTCAAACTTTAATTTGTCGATTAAACGCTCGTTAAAAACACCTCCTTCACCTTGATTGTAGGCAGTATATACAATCTTTACATTTTCAAAATGAGGATCATTGTTGTACATTTTCTTTAGGTACAATGGCATAAATCCTGCCATCCAACCATGACAATGAACGATGTCAGGTTTCCATCCAAGTTTTTTAACAGTTTCCAAAACCCCTTTACAGAAGAATATAGCTCTTTCGTCATTGTCTTCGTGGAAGTTCCCATCCATATCTTTACAAGTACTCTTTCTTTTAAAATATTCTTCATTATCTATGAAGTATACTTGCATTTTTGCTTTAGGAATAGAAGCAACCTTAATGATTAAAGGGTGGTCAGCGTCATCAATAACTAAGTTCATTCCAGAAAGTCTGATTACTTCATGTAATTGGTGCCTTCTTTCATTTACTACTCCAAAACGAGGCATAAATACCCTAATTTCCTTGTCTTCCTCTTGTACTCCTTGAGAAAGTCTTCTCACAGAAGATGCAATACCTTCTTCTGGTAAGAAAGGAAATATTTCTTGGGTAATGTATAAAACTCTTTTCTTTGACATAAAATCGCTGTTTTGTTTTTGGGAACACAAAAATATAAAAAAAAAACCAATACTTCCAACAAATCAGTTAGTTTTGTCCAAATTTGTCCATTATAAGAAGGTTTTTGTTCTATTAACGTAAACAATTAATTCATAATAATTTAACGATGCTAATATTTAAAACACAAAAGGAGTTGAGAGGATATTTGGAGCAGTTTTCAACCCAAATAATAGGCTTTGTCCCTACAATGGGAGCCTTGCATCAAGGGCATTTATCTTTGATTGAAAACGCAAAGCAAACAGCCGATATTGTGGTGTGTAGTATTTTTGTGAACCCAACTCAGTTTAATGACTCTAAAGACTTTGAAAAATACCCAATAACACACGATCAAGATATCGATTTGTTAGAAAAAAAGGGTTGTGATGTGTTGTATTTGCCAGAAAGTGTGGAAGATGTATATCAAAATGAGAAAAAGATTTCAGTTGATTTAGGAAATATCGCTAATGTAATGGAAGGAGCTAATCGTCCAGGGCATTTTAACGGTGTTGTTCAAGTTGTAAGTGTTCTTTTTGATATTGTTAAGCCTAATAAAGCCTTTTTTGGATTAAAAGATTTTCAACAGTACTGTATTATCAAAAGAATGGTTCATGAATTGAAATTGGATATAGATATTGTCGGCTGTTCAATTGTTCGTGAAGAAAGTGGGCTAGCCATGAGTTCGAGAAATATGTTGTTGACAGAGACAGAAAAAGATGAAGCGTTAATTCTAATTCAGACACTTAATTATTTGCAGGAAAACTGTAAACAAGGGGATGTAAAGCATTGGTTGGAAAATGGGATGGCCCTATTGAAAACTCAAAGTCAACCAGAATACCTAACTATTGCAAGAGCGGATACACTTGAAACAGTAGAATTTCTAGAAAAAAATACAGAATATAGAGCTTTTGTTGTTGCCCATGTAGGAAATGTTAGGTTGATAGATAATATTGAGATTTTTGTATAACTTTGCGCCGCTATGAATATTGAGGTTTTTAAATCAAAAATACATCGAGTTTCTGTAACAGAAGCTGATTTGAATTATATAGGAAGTATAACCATTGATGAGACATTGATGGAAGCTGCAAATTTAATTGAAGGAGAGAAAGTTCAGATCGTTAATGTAAACAATGGGGAACGTATCGAAACTTATGTAATTAAAGGAGCGAGAGATTCAGGCGTTATTTGCTTAAATGGCCCAGCAGCAAGGAGAGTTGCTGTAGGAGATATTGTGATTATCATTGGATATGCAACAATGGATTTTGAAGAAGCAAAAACATTTAAACCAACGATTGTTTTCCCTAACCCAGAGAACAATAGAATTGAGTAATATACGTTTGATTTAACTCATGAAAAATCAACTGGTTAAAATCCTTAAAATTATTATTCCACTACTTATAGGAGTGTACCTGATGTGGTATTTTTGGGATAATATGTCTGAGAAGGATAGAAGTAGTTTTTTTAGAGCATTAAACGAAGCAAATTATTTTTGGTTTTTCTTATCGTTAATATTTAGTTTTTTAAGCCATTTAAGTCGAGCTATTCGTTGGCGTTATATGTTGGAGCCAATAGGGCATAAGACGAAATTAATGAATCGTTACAATGCGCTAATGATTGGTTATATCATGAATTTGTTGATTCCTAGAGCTGGTGAAGCTTCGAGAGCAGGAGTGCTGTATCAAACAGAAAAAGTTCCTTTTAGTAAATCATTTGGAACCATTATTGCCGAACGTGTATTTGACCTAATTATGTTGGGTGTTGTGGTGTTACTAGCTTTGTTTTTTAGTTATGATGACTTAATGGAAATAGCTTCAAAAAACGGGTTGTTTAACCGAGAAAGCGAAGCTGGGGGAGTAGCTTTAGGGTGGATCGCAATTGGTGGATTAGTTGTGTTTTTAATCGCAGGAATAATTGTTTGGAAGTTTGTACCTAAGGTAAAAGAGAAGTTAATTGGATTCTTCAAAGATATTGTTGCAGGCGTTTTTTCTGTATTTAAGTCAAATCACCCTTGGCGTTTTCTTGGTCACACCTTGTTTATCTGGGTTATATATGTAGCATTCTTTGGATTGTGCTTTTTTAGTTTAGAGTCGACAAAAGTAGTGCCTTTTGGTGGAATCCTAATTGGTTTTATAGCAGGGACTTTAGGTATTATGTTTACAAATGGAGGTATGGGAGCTTACCCTATGTTAGTAGGAATGGTAATTACTTATTATTTGGGAGAAACATTGGGAGAGGAAGAAGCCAAAGGTGTAGGAAATGCATTGGGAATGATGATTTGGTCAACTCAAACTGTAATGATGATTGTATTGGGGCTTATCTCACTGTTGCTAGTTCAAAGGTCAAAAAAAGCTCAGACCTAATACTCAAGCTTTGCCAGCGATAAGCATAACAAATTCTCCTTTAGGTGTTTTCTGTTCGAAGTATTGTCTCACTTCAGCTAATGTCCCCCTTGTTGTTTCTTCGTAAAGTTTTGAAATTTCTCTAACAACAGCACATTTTCGGTCTTCACCAAAAGCCTCTGAAAACTCTTTTAAAGCTTTTACAATTCGGTAGGGAGACTCATAAAAAACCATAGTTTTCGTCTCTTCTTTTAATGCTTCAACACGTTTTTTTCTTCCTTTTTTATGAGGTAAAAACCCTTCAAAGACAAAGCGGTCACATGGTAGTCCAGAATTGACCAAAGCTGGTACAAAAGCTGTTGCTCCAGGTAAGGTTTCAACCTCTATATCGTTTTCAATACACGCTCTTACTAGTAAAAAACCTGGATCAGAAATCGCTGGAGTTCCTGCATCACTAACTAGGCAAAAAGTAGCATCCGACATCGAAAGCTCTTGAACTAATTGCGCTACAATTTTATGCTCATTGTGTAGATGGTAAGAACGTTTAGGAGTATTAATCTCTAAATGTTTTAATAATTTACCTGAAGTACGAGTATCCTCAGCTAAAATTAAATCACACTCCTTTAAAACGCGAATTGCTCTTAGTGTAATATCTTCTAAATTTCCTACTGGAGTAGGCACAATGATTAATTTTCCCATGATATACAAAGTTAACTAATTTTAATTGTAATAGTGCCAATCAGTTTATAAAGAGATGTTAGTTTAGAACGTTTTACTCTAATACAGAACATCAATTTAACAACTATTTAAGTTTTGGCATTGTTCTTGTTTATTATCAATCGAACCATAAAAAATACCGCTATGAAAAATATTTTACTTTTTACCAGTTTTATTTTCATCTTAATGTCTTGTACCAAAACACAAGGTGAAATTTCAATGACGTATGAGAAAGCCACTGCGGTTTATGGTGATTTAGAAGCAATTCGATCTTTACCTTTAATTAAAGTACAACAAACATTAAAAAATCCAGGGAAAATCTATATTGGAGAGGATTATATTTTGGTTGGTGAAGAAGGAGAAGGAATTCATATTTTTGACAATAGTAATATGACCAACCCAATTCGATTATCTTTTTTACAGATACCTTTTAATAAAGAGTTTTTTGTAAAAGATAATGTTTTGTATGCCGAGTCGTTATATGATTTCTTGAAAATTGATATTTCTAATGTATACCAGCCTCAATTAATTAGTAGAGCTAGAGATGTTTTTGGAACACCATATAAAAACGATAAGGGAGAGTCTTTGATCGCATTTAGCTATGAAATGGCTACAGATGTTTTTGAACTCAATAGCCCTGAAGCGGAAGAAATTAAAAGACAGGGAAAAATGCATATAGATTATTTAGATAATGTTATTCCTACATCAACAATTCCATCTTCATTTACAAGTACTTCAAACGGTGTTGGTACATTAAATAGAATCGCAGTTGAGTATAATCATATTTATGTGTTAGGTGGAAATACTTTGCATGTTTTGAGTAATGGTGGAACAGCAATTATACATCAAAATGATATCAAGCTAGACGATGGAATGGAGACAATATACGCTGATAACAATCGCCTGTATATCGGATCTGAGGATGCAATGTTAACCTACAATGTAAATAACCCAAGCAGACCATCTAGAGTATCTGAATTCTCACATACAACAGCTTGTGACCCAGTTTTGCCTAATGGAAATGTTGCATATATGACTTTAAGATCAGTAGATAATGCAGGATGTAATGTTGCTGATGAAAACTCTTTAACGGTAGTTGATTTATCTAATGAAAATGAACCAGAAAGTATTCAAACAATAGAAATGTTAAGCCCTTATGGTATGACCATGTTGGGATGGTACTTAGTCGTTGGAGAAGGAACCAATGGGTTGGCAATATTTGATGCATCCAATCCTTCTGATTTAGTTGAAGTAGCAAGAGTTACAGGAATTGAAGCTTATGATGTAATGCGTCATCCTTCTAATCCTTATATTCTAATGACAACTAGTAGTGCAGGATTGGAGCAGTTTGAGATCGATTATAATACCTTTCAATTGACGCCATTAAGTGTGGTGAATTATTAAGGATAACTATGTTAAGTTTCAGAAATATAGTTTTAGTTTCAGTTTTATTGCCTTTGCTCTCTTGGGCTTCCACACCAGAGGGTAAAGGTGGTAAAATAACTCAACCTTTAAACCTGCAAAAGATGAGTGTTTATGAAGGTCCCAATATTACTTTTAACCATCGTCCTTATTTGGGGTTTGGAATCAGAAACTTTATGTTGGACTATAATGGAACAATACAGTTTAAAAACTGGGCAGAATTAGGAGTTGGAGTTGGGTATCACAGTAATTCTACAAAGTTTTATTCGGCATCTGATAAACATACTATACGTGTCAATTCATTACCAACATATGTAACAGCGATTATTTACCCATACCACGATAATAATAGAGCTTTTTATATTAAAGGGAATTATGGAATTCCTAATAATTTCAGTGGGGCTAAAAACCAAAATGATGGAAGTCTAGCAGCTCGAATGTTTCAAGGGGGAATAGGGTATAAACATTATGATTATAATTCCAATCGCTCATGGTATGTAGAATTATCACAGTATTCAACTGTGGCAAAAGGAACGTTTAAAGATCTTGATACTTACAACGCTACAATTGATTATAACCTACAGTTTTATGGGATTGTGGTAGCTATAGGTGTGAATTTGAATGGGGGGTAATGATTTACATGGTCCCCATTCTTGTTTTTACTCCTTTCCTTCCATCGCATTTACGTGGAGCTTTCTTTGAAGCACTACAAGAGGCCAAAAATAAAGTGACTAGTCCTAATATGATTCCTTTTTTGATGTTCATAAGCGGTAAATTTAAGATTTACTATTGTTTAGAATAATAATCATTTCCAGAGGCTATTTTTAGAGTTTTATTATTGTTTTTAAGTAAAAGCTCCCCCATTAAAATACAAATGTTTTACTAGGTTTTTATAGCTCTAAGAAAAAGAGTTGGATTATAATATACTCTTTATGACTATAAAATGTTACAATGGTTACAAGCTTAAATTTTGACTTGCAATGTCAAAAAGTAATTACGGGGAGGAGAGGGGATAATTCCAGGGCCTGGATAAGCAGTTGCTCTTCGAGTAAAATAAATACTGTTGGTGAGGTTGTTTATCCCTGTTTCTAACTGCAAACGTTTCCATTTATATTTTATTGACCAATCTACAATAGAATAAGCAGGAATTAAGCCGTTAACAGCATTGGCTTGTTGTAGGGTGTTTGTAGCGTCTGAAAAATGCTCTGAAGTGTAAGAATATTGAATTTGAGTACTAATATTTGTGTAACCAACCCTTAAGCCTGTTTTAAAGGTAAATGCAGGAACCAACTCCACCTTTTTATTTTCGTAGGCTGGTTCAAGTGAATTAATGTAACGAGCATCTGTTAATGCAGTATTTACGAAAGTTCTTACAGATAACTTTGATGTGTCATTGATTAGTAGCTTCCACCAATCAACAGCAACCATTCCTTCTACTCCTTTGGTGAGCGATTTGGAAATGTTTGTTCGATATTGGTAAACATTAAATAACAGAGGATCTGTTTTAATGGCTGTACCAATACGATTGTTATATGCTAATAAAAAGAGTGAGATGTCGTAATTTACCTTATTTCCTATCAAACCTCTAGCTCCCAAATCAAAGTTATACCCCTTTTCATCTTCTAAATTAGGGTCAATCCTAAAGTTAGGGTTCTGTATCTGCATATCAGTAAAGTTAATACTACGGTAGTTCTGAGAAGCATTGGCATAAAACTCTAAGGAATCGTTTTGTTTATAGTTAAGTCCTATCCCACCAATTAGAAAAGATCGATTGTTGGTTTGGTTATCGATGACTTGTTCGTCAAAGACAATGTTTCCTGCCAAATCACGTACGGTATTCCTATACCATCCATTTGCATTGGTGTTGATAGATTCGAATCGAACTCCTGGAGTTATACTAAAATGTTTGGAAAGCGCAAAAATATGTTCTACAAAGACTGATATGTTTTGACTGGGAAATTCATAGTCTGAACCTTCGACATAATTAGGGTTTAAATATTCAAAATGAGGTTGATCAGTACTATCTGCATAACCCTGTAAGCTATGGTTGTAGCCTTTGTAATATCTAGCCCCAGCAACAAATGCCCATATTTGATCTTTAACAGAATAGGTTTTTAATAAACGTGTTTCGTTACCAAAATTCATGAACTCTCCCAAAATGTAATCTCTTTCTGTAAGTGGGTCAACCCTGTTGATTTGTTCCAGTACACCTAAAGCTTTTCTGTTGGCTATTAACCCAAAAAAACGACTGTTTAAACGCGTTGTAGAACTGAATTCATGGTTGAATTGTAAAGCTGCTAAATTCCAATCTACTTTAAACCAATTCCTTGTTCTATATGAAGTGTCAGGCGTTGTGTTAAATTGTAAGTCTGTTAAGCCTCCAGGTTGGTGAGCAAGGTAATTCATCTTAGTAAATTCAATATTGGCGCTTGTCTTTTCGTTAAACTGGTATTGAGCATTCAGGCCAGCAGCATAAACATCAAACTCTGAATTAGGTCTAAAGTCATTTCCTGTTTTATATTGTCCATAGGCATAATAGTTCCACCTTTTCTTACTTCCTCCAACTTCTAAAAAGGTATTAGAAAGACCAAAAGAACCAACAGTTTGTCGTATAGCTGCTTCTAATTGTTTCTCTTCATTCCCAGTTTTTAACACAAAGTTTAGTAGGCCTCCAAATTGAGTCCCAAATTGTAATGCAGCGGCACCGCGAATTAATTGTATTTTTTGAACAGCTTCAGTAGGAGGGGTGTAATACGTTTCTGGATAGCCTAATGCATCAGCACTAATGTCATAACCATTTTGACGTGTATTGTAATTAGAAGTTCGGCTTGGGTTAAGTCCTCGTCCTCCAATCCCTAATTGAATACCAGCACCATCACTTTCCCAAATGTTTAACCCAGGTATTTGAGCATATATTTGCCGCCCTTGATTAATAGCCTTATTTCCTCCTGTTTCTTCAACTGAAATAACTTCGTTCTTTTTTCCTTGACTAATTAAGACACCTTCAATTGGTCGCATTCTGTTGGTAGGTCCAACTAAGTCTTTTTTCTTCTCAGTAATGTCAACTCCATCGATCTCGTATGCCAATTCTATGAGTGAAACATTATGCTTAATACGCGAGTTGTTGATTGTAATGGTTGCTTTTTGAGCTTTAAATCCAAGTGTATGAAAGGTAATCTCATAGCTACCAAAAGGAATTGAATCAGTTTGATAGTTTCCTTTTGCATCGGAATAATATGTTTTATTAATTGCTGGGATAGAAATTACTTTTTTGTCCTCAATTGATTTTGATTTCGTTGTGATTTTACCAAGAACAACACCTTTGTTTTGTGAAAACGAAACAAAAGAGTAAAAAAATAATATGTTGAAGAATAAAAACCTATTCATAAGGTAAAATCCAAGTTTTAGGAGCAAAGCCTCTTCTCTCTTTAGCAAGGTTTACTTTAACGTCAACGAAATCTCTGCTCCCTTTGTTGAACAAAGATACTTTAACTGACGCATATACTTCGGGATTTTCTATTTTTTCGGTTTTATTATCTATTGTATAAGTGTAGTTTTGATATTCTTTAGCTAAATGATGCGCAAATTGTAGAATCATGTCTGGTTGTGTTGCCATCATTTTTTCTTGTTGAGGTGTTAAGTAATCTGCATTATTTATGATTAATTTACGATTGTTTTCAGGGTCCTTTACCGTAAATTCGGCATAGCCTACTTTTTCAATTAGCATAACACGCCAACTAAAGCGAAAACCTTGCTCTGTCCAAAATAATTTACCATCATAGAGTAAATATCTAAATGGAAGTAAAAGCTGGATGCCTATAAATAAGATAATTAAGCTTTGAGTTGTTTTCTTTGATGAGATTCTTCGACTCAAAATTGGGGAATGTATAGGGTGTGGTTGTAATAATGAGAGGAGGTTTCTATGGAACTGTGGAGAGAAGAAAATTAAGGTGCTTACTATCATAACAAATGGAAAAACCCCAATAGGAAACATTGATGCAGTTATGATATGGAAAAATATGACAAGGAAATAGCCATATATTCTTAAACGATTATTGAGTAATATAAAAGGGATTGATAAATCAAATAACATACCTCCCCAACTAAATAAATAAGCAGTAATATCGTATTGCATTAGTGACCCAACGAGTGGTAAATCCGTTTGGTGTTTTAACCAATTGATTAAGGGTTGAGCTTCAAAAAGCCAGTGGTAATTAATTTTTGCTACCCCTGCAAAAAAATAGACCGTTCCTAGTTGGAATTTGATAATATTAATGGTCCAACTAGGAACGGTTAACTTCTCTTTCACGATTTTAAAGTAAACATCTAGAGAAAAGTATTTGTTGGCTGGTAGAAATATAAGAATGAAGCTAACAAGACTAATGAAGTAGTAATGATTGAGATAGTTTGTTTTGTCAATTAATTCAACGTATGTAAATAGGGTAAAATACGTAAGAGAAGCTATTCGATAAAAGCCTCCAAAAGTGATTAATAAACTGGAAAAAAGTAGAGTAATGAATACGATGTTCATCCCAGATTCACTCAAAGGCTTTATCCAATCAAAACCATAATAAGTAAAAAAGAAGGTTGGTTGAACATATAAATCATAGACCCAACCCTTATACATGAAACGAGCAGTACTAAAGAACAATAATAATCCAAAAAAGATTCTAAAAACAACTAAAGTTGAAATGTCTTTTTCTTGATTAAAAAACCGATTCAGCAAATTCTTCATGATCCAACTTAGAGAAATTAATCTCCATCATTGTCTTGGTAGGTGATTAGTACTCCTAGTGCAGACGTTAGATCTACTTTAATCAATGGAACCAGTTTTTGCATTTCTTGATAAGTAGCCATAACTTGAGAAGAGTTGTTTACAACCTCTTCAGAAAGCGGATTAGAGTGCATATTTAGAGTGTTGATAATTGTCGTGATTTGATTATCAATTGTTGTTTCTAGAGCGTTTCCGCTAGCATCTTTTGCTGAAACAAAGCTAATGTAGTCATCTAATCCTTGCCCTTCAGTATTGTCATTGTAATGATTTCCTTTTACATATTTTCTTAGTGCATCCATTACAGCAGTAGCATACTCAATTGAATAGCCAGAGTGTAAAGCTTCTACATGGCCAGGCATAGGTTGTTGTGAGAATCCGTTAAAAACACCAGCAGGAAGGCCTACTTTACCTTTTCGAATATATGCCTCATAGTGCTGACTTAAGGCATTTACTAAGATGCTAACTGAGCTTCCTTGGGAATTATCGTTACTGTTACTTTTAAAAGACTGACTGTATGAGTTATTCCAATTGTTAAGAACTGTTGATGCGTTAGTTTTTAATTCACTTGTAATTGCTGTAAGGTAGTTTTGTGCTTCAGGTGTGTTTACAAAATAATCGACAACCTCTTGATCATTGCTCCCAATACCATACAAAAGATAGTCAATTGCTTGAAGACCTTTTGCATCAAAATTATTTGGGAGTTGTAAATTGTAAGAACCACTTGCAATATTTGAGTTCACTAATACTGTATCTACAGGGTAAATATTTGTTTGAGACTTTAAACTTATATCAGAAGCAGGGCCAAAGTCAATAAATGACACTCCTTGCCAACTAATACATGCTGATTTCCATGCAACTCTTAAGTCAGTAAGTGTTGCAATAGTAGGGGAACTATTGAAAGATGTTGATTTATTCTCTAATTCGATAGTAGTTGTTTCATAGTTACTATAGGCAGGTATAATATAATTATCAGCTAAATTGGCCAACATTACTGAACGATCGTATTCTCCAACAGTATTGTATTCACAAGAACCATCATCCTTTTTAGCTTTTTCATCATAGTTACTCGCATTTGAGTCTGTACACCCTTTTCTTTTGCAGGAGTTCAGGGTTAGGTTGGTAACAGCTGTGATAAGAATTAAATATAAAAATTTGTTTTTCATCGCATTTGATTTTTAAACCATTGTGCTAAGGTAATGATTTGTTCGTTAGTTAATCTGGCTTCTTTATGCATGAGGGCGTATCCTGAAGTTGGCATTTTATGTCTTTCCAGTTCCTCATAACATTCTTCCAATTTGTGATTGGCTTTTTTAAGCGTATAGGTACTCCATTCTGAGAAGTTTAAATGGTGCTTTGCTTCATTGATATGGTGTTCAATAAACCATGAAATTGGTGCAATTTCTGAATACCATGGGTAGTTTGTCTTGTTAGAATGACAATCATAACAAGCAGACTTTACCATAGTTTTAATTTCTTCTGGAGCCATAGTAAGCTCTAAAAAATCGTTTCCTACGATAAAAGTTGCTTCGTTTTTTTCTCCTCTTAAGAATTGTATGAGGGAAAAAACTATCAATATGATAATAAGTACCTTTTTCAAGAGCTTAAATTATATGCAAAAAGAAACATTGGAATACTCCAACGTTTCTTTTTATTAAAGAGTAATTAATAAAAAAATTAAAGACTACTTACATAGCTCGTTAATCCAGTCTTACTAGCTACTGTATTAATTGCAGCATCAAGGTTAGCAATAGTAACATTGTTGAAGTCTGCTCCAATAGTTCCTAAAACACCATTGATTTCAGTACTTGTCATACCTCCATTGCTTGCTCTGTATCCATATTTCATTCCCTCTAAGAAAGCTACGGCTTCAGAAAGAGCATGATTTCTTGCAGTTGGATTAGCAATGTTTGTTTTTGTTGACTTTAAGTAATTAATGGCTGTTCCAGCGGCTAGTTTTTCCATTTCCATGTTAATAATAGTCACTTGGGCATCTCTTGTTTCATAATCTTTGTTTGAAATTGCAGCCCTTCCTTTTCTAAAAGCTTCAGCTAGTTTAGTTTTAGATCCTAAAACTGCTTCTCTTTTATCAGCATATTTACCCCAGAAACGGTCTGTTCCATTTGTTGGATAATCTATTTCGGAAGTGAAATATCCATAAGCTTCATCCCAGTGGTGTTCCATTTCAGTATAGTACTTTCCATTAGCGGCATCAACTGCAGAAGCGTTATCATCTGAATCAATATTTGCAAGGTAATTCATTGTCATTTGGTTTGTAAATACAGCCCCCATTAATCCTTTCTCAATTAATTGAGTGTATTCTTGCCCTTCAGCTGACATTAGGTAAGGTCCTTTTACACCATCATTCGGCCATACACCTGCTGTACCTGGAGCTCCATTTTCTTGATTGGCTACAGTTGTTGCACTCAATGTACCTAAAGCATCCATATAGCTCTCAAAAACAGATTGAACACCAGCATCTCCACTAGCTGTTTTACTTTTAAGTTGTTTAGAAGACCCTGTCATTCCTAAAGATCCAGCATCAGTCCATGTATATCCATTATTAGCATACATATCTTTCAATGTTTGAGCACTTACAGCTGTTCCAGCAGTATTAGCTGTCTTCATATAAGTAGTCATTTCACCTAGCATTTCTAAACGTTGTTGCTGTCCATTGAAGCTAACTGTGCTATTTCCATTGGCATCATTGAAAACATAAGTTGAAGGAATTGTATAAGTTTCCTCCTCAGGTGTTTCATACTCACACGACCCATCATCTTTTTTTGCTTCTTCGCTATAGTTTGTAGCGTTTGAATCCGTGCATCCTTTCTTCTTACAGCTCGTTGCTAACATTAGACTTCCCCCTAATGCAATTAGCATTACTTTTTTTATTTGCATTTCTGTGTTGTTTTTATTTAGATTAAATTTAAATAAGGAGTGCAAATATAAAATTGACGTTGAAAATGAGCAATACCACTTTTATGGTATTTTGGTCATAAAAAAGTCTTATTGGAATAAAACCTTAGCGTTACTACTAAAAAGTTTAATCGCGATTGCCAATAATATGATTCCAAATACTTTTTCAAGCACCGCAATACCTCCTTCGCCTAATACACGCTCAATACGTTTGGTCATTATAAGTACAATATAAACCAAAACCATATTGACAAGTATAGCAAGAAAAATATTGAGTTGATGAAATTCAGCTCGCAAAGAGATAATTGAGGTCATCGTTCCTGCACCAGCAATTAGAGGAAATGCTAGAGGAACAATAGATGCAACTTTAGATTTTTTGTTTCCAGATGGGGTTGTGTGTTTGAATAGTTCTACCCCTAAAACCATCTCTAATGCCATAAAGAAAAGAACAAAAGAACCAGCAACAGCAAATTCATTTGTTCCAATACCTATTACTCCTAGAAGACTTTCTCCAAGAAATAAAAAGGCTACCATAATAGAAAACGCAACAAGAGAAGCTTTTAGAGGGCTAATCTCACCAGCATTTTTTTTAATTTTAATAATAATCGGTATAGAGCCTACAATATCTATTACCGCAAAAAGAACCATTGATGCTACACCAATTTCTTTTGTACTAAAACCTAATTCAGAAAACATTAATTGTTTTTTATAAACTGTTCTATTGTTGTTGGAAAATTTTCTTTTTCGAGTTTGCTAATTTTTTTTTGAAGCGTTTCTAACGTTTCATCTTCTGCTATCACACATTTAGCTTGAGCAATGATAGCCCCGTCATCATATTTGTCATTTACAACATGAATAGTTATCCCTGTTTCTTTTTCTTTGTGGAGTAAAACAGCATTGTGAACATGATGACCATACATTCCTTTACCTCCATATTTAGGTAGTAAAGAAGGGTGAACATTTAAAATTTTATTTTCAAAATGGCTCAAAATATTTTGAGGTATTTTCCAAAGAAAACCAGCTAAGATAACATAGTCAATATTCTCAGTTTTTAATAGTTCGAGAACATTGTTAGATTCAAAAAAATCATCACGATTAAAATGCTGTGATTGAATACCAGCATTTTGTGCATGATTTAAAGCTCCAGCTGTAGCTTTATTGGATAATACCAAAGCAACCTCTATTGACTCAGAATTGTTAAAGTGAGTAATAATGTTAAAGACATTACTTCCTGTTCCTGAGGCAAATAGAGCTAGTTTTGTCTTTTGTTTTTTTATAGAATTCATTACTCTTGGTTTCAAAATTGGGCGCAAAGGTAAGAATAGATTTAAGACTGAATGTTATTTCTTCGTTAACTATTTGTCTTTTTTATGTCAAGAGTTAAAAATTTAAGCTCGTTTTCCTAGTTCAATAACTTCTAAGTCTTTAATATCTCCATTGTCAAGTGTAAACCTTAGCATTGTCCTAATTTTATGAAACCCGTGAATTCCTGCTGCTCCAGGATTCATGTATAGCATTCTCAATTTTTTGTCTAGCTGTACTTTACAAATATGAGAGTGTCCACAAATAAAGATTTTTGGAGGATTCTTTGTTATTTCGTCTCTAAGTCTGTAATCGTAAACATAGGGTTTTCCTCCAATATGTGTCATCCATACATCTACACCTTCTAAAGTAAACCTATTATGTTCAGGATACTCGGCTCTTACAATATGGTTGTCAATATTTCCATAAACAGCTCTGACAGGAGCTATTTTTTTTAGTTGATCCATAACAGCAATATCTCCAATGTCACCAGCATGCCAAATTTCGTCGCACTCCATAAAATATTTTACAAAGCGTGGATCAAAATGGCTATGTGTATCGGATAGTAAACCTATGCGTTTCAATTGCTTTAAATAGATTAAAAATGATTAAGAATCAATTATTTGTTATCAAAAACTTCAATGGTTTTTTCCATTGTAATAAGGTCTGTAAAATGTCCTTTAAAACGAGTTGCTTTTACCATGTGGTTGTCAATCCAGTGATAGTTTCCTCCTCTTGGTTTTCCAAATAAACATCCATGATATTTAAAACCGTGCTTATTTAACCACTTTTCAGTAACTTCTCTATGAGCTTCAGTTCGTGATGTGAAAAAAGTAATAATATGGCCTTCGTCATACCATTTATTAAGAATCTCTAAAGCATCAGGATAAGGCTCACAGGTTTCCATACGTTCTGGCTGTTCGTTGGGTACATCGTCTGTAATTGTTCCGTCAATATCAATAAGGTAGTTTTTCACTCCGTTTTCTAAAACTGGACTTGCTTTCTTCCCGTCCTTATCTAATGCTTCTTTTAGTTCTTTGCTCATGGTGTTGTTCAATAAAAAATCCGCTAGTAGTTATACTAGCGGATTCAAAAATAATAGATTCTATTTTAAATTGAACTATTAATAGTAGATTAATCTTCTTACTTTGGCAATATGTTTAGCTAAACGTATAACTTGTTTGGTATATCCAAACTCATTATCATACCAAGTATATAGTGTTGTGCTTTTCCCATCTTCAGAAACAATAGTTGCATTGCTATCAAAAACAGAAGGGCATGTGTTACCAATGATATCATTACTTACAAGCTCTTCATTGACTTGATAGTTGATTTGATTAACTAAACGTCCAGATAAAGCTGCTTGCTTAATTGTGCTATTAACTTCTTCTAAAGAAGTTTCCTTCTTTAAGTTTTTTAAGAGAACGAGGTGTAATCTTCGGAGGAACGGAGAAGAGCTTGTGC
>JAUHZI010000026.1 GCA_030426105.1 Bacteroidia bacterium
TTGATACTACTTATAATCCATTTGAGACTTCTGGTAAGAGTGAAACAAAAAATAATTCAACATCCAGTTTTAAAATGCCAAAAGCGACTTCTTTTGAACAAGATGAAGTCGATGCCAATCTAGATTTTTTAGCATCAATTCAAGAAACGTCAACAAATGTTAAAAATGCTGACATTTTTACCGAATCTGAAACTGTGGAACAAAATTGGACGGAAGAAAATGTAGTTGAGACAAAGCAAAAGTTTTATCAACTGCACAACAAGTATATTCTGACTCAAGTGCGTTCTGGGCTATTAATGATCGATCAGCAGAGAGCTCACCAAAGAGTATTGTTTGAGCAGTTTTTAAATAAAATGGAGGAGCGAAATATCGAGACTCAAAAATTGCTTTTTCCTCAACAAGTAGAATTAAATGCAAGTGATTTTGCATTGATTAGTGAATTGTTAGATGAATTAAATAATGTTGGATTTGAAATTTCAGTTTTTGGACAAAATACTTTGGTGATTAATGGTTTACCTGTTGGTGTTTCGGATAGTGAAGCAGAGCGATTAATTGAACGCTTACTAGAAGAGCTAAAGCACAATACCAATAATACAGGAACCAATTACCAGCAAAAGATGGCAATGGTTATGGCCAATAGTTCATGTATAAAAACTGGCAGAAGCATGGAACACGAAGAGATGGAGCACTTGTTTAATGAATTATTTGCGTGTCAATCACCAAATTTTAGTCCATCAGGTAAACCAATTATCGTGAAGTTTGAAGAAGATGAGCTTGACCAACGTTTTGAAAGAAAGAGATAATGTTAGATCAGATTTTTAGAAATATGACACCTGTCGTTAAGAATTTATTAATTCTTAATGTCTTGTTTTTTCTGGCACAGTTTGCCATACCAACTGTAATGCACCAAATGGCATTATACCCAATTGGTACAGATAATTTTAGGCCTTGGCAACTGGCAACGCATTTCTTTATGCACAGTACCCATTCATTTTTTCATATCTTATTTAACATGTTTGCAGTGGTGATGTTTGGTTCGCATTTAGAACGTGTTTGGGGATCACAAAAGTTTTTATTCTATTATTTTTCTACGGCTTTAGGAGCGGCTTTATTGCATTCGCTTGTCGTGTATTTAAGAATGGAAAGCTTGGCCGCTGAAATGACTCCAGATGCTGTGGATTATGTCATTCAGAATGGGACACAATTATGGGAGAGTCAAAGGAACTATTCTGACCCATCAATGGGCCAATTGAATGCAATGCGTAATGCTCCTGTTTTAGGAGCTTCAGGAGCAGTTTTTGGAATTTTGGTAGCATTTGGATACTTATTTCCAAATACTGAATTGATGTTGCTTTTTCCTCCTATTCCAATTAAGGCAAAGTACCTTGTCGTTGGTTATATTGCCTTAGAGTTATATTTAGGTTTTGCCAATAACCCGCAAGACAATGTAGCTCACTTTGCACATCTAGGTGGTGCACTAATTGGTATTCTACTCGTGCTATATTGGCAAAGAGGTAAACGTAATTTTTATTAAGATGAGAGATATTGTAGGAAATATTAAGGCTTTGTACAATAGAGGAGGGATGTTCTTAAAGTTGTTATATGTAAATGTGGCCATTTATGTTGTATTGAATATTTTTATAGGAGGACTGTTTCAGTTAGACCTTATTAATTGGTTTTCATTTGATTCCAACCTATTGAGTAATATCAATAAACCGTGGAGTCTCTTTACATATATGTTTATTCATGGAGGAACAAGGCATATCTTGTTCAATATGTTGGTGCTATTTTTTGTTGGAAGCATGTTTGAACATTATTTTGGAAGAAAGAAAGTTTTGAGTACATATATCATTGGAGGTTTGGCAGGAGCACTCTTATTTTTAATTACGCAAAATATCTTTCCTTTGTTGATTAATAGTGGTCCATCTACATTATTAGGTGCGTCTGCTTCTGTAATGGCTATATTTGTAGGGCTAGCCGCTTATAAACCAAACATGGAAGTCGCTGTTTTTGGTGTGTTTAATGTTAAACTGTATATCTTGGCACTACTTTATGTAGGGTTGGATTTATTAAGTGTGGGTAACTTAGACGGTGTAGCACACTTTGCGCATTTAGGTGGAGCAGCATGGGGATACTATATGGGAAGCCAATTAAAAAATGATAAGGATGTGAGTTTGTGGTTCGATAAAGCTATTGATAGTTTAACAGGAATTTTTAAAAGAAAACCTAAGATGAAAGTTTCTTATTCCAATAATCCTAAGCCTCCTAGAGATGACTATGAGTACAATGCTAAAAAACAATCCGATCAACAAAAATTGGACGCTATTTTAGATAAAATCAAAGTAGGTGGATATGAAGCATTATCTAAAAAGGAAAAAGAGTTTTTAAATAATTTTTAAGCTTGGGGTTGGTCAAAAAAATAGCTCATTATTTAATATACACTTTAAACATTATTGCTGTAATAGGCCTGTTGTTTGCTTATTTAGCAAGTTATGTATCTCCTAAAACAACGGTAATCTTTGCCTATTTTGGTTTAGCATATCCTATCTTTTTGATGGCCAATATTGCTTTTGCTATTTATTGGGGAATCAATAAAAAGAAGAAAGCTTTTCTATCTCTTTTCGTTATTATTTTGGGATGGAATCAATTTTTTCAGTTTTTTCAATTTCCTTTTAGAGGTCAAGAACGTTCTGAGCGTTCAATTAAAGTGATGAGTTATAATGTTCGGTTATTTGACTTGTACGATTGGACCAAAGAAAAAGATATTAAAAAGAAAATCATTGATTTAGTGAATGCTCAGTCTCCTGATGTTGTTTGTTTTCAGGAGTATTATATGAAAGGAAATGGGAAAAATTTAGCACAAAGTTTAAACTTGCCCTATATGAAGCAATATTTTACTTCTAAAACAGTTAAGCAAGGGAAAAAAACAGGGATAGGAACAGCAATTTTTAGCCAATATCCTATTCTTAATCAAGGTGCAATTCTATTTGAAGGGGAATCGGCTAATCATAGTACTTTTATAGATATTCTAAAAGAGGAAGATACCATTAGAATTTATAATGCACACTTAGGTTCTATTCGTTTTGACTATGACGATTATACCTTTATTGCAGGAGAGCAACAAGAAGGAATAGAAGAAGACATTGCTCCGCTTAAAAAAGTCGTGTCACGATTAGAAAAAGGCTTTCAAAAAAGGGTCGATCAAGTTGCAAAATTAAAAGAACATGTCATCACTTCTCCTTACCCAACAATCGTAGCTACTGATATGAATGATACACCAATATCGTATACTTACAAGCAATTCTCACAAGGGTTAGAGGATTCTTTCAATGAAAATGGAAGTTGGGTAGGAAGTACCTATATTGGTAGCATTCCTTTTTTAAGAATCGATTATTTATGGCATAATAAAGCTTTTGAAAATACAAGTTTTACTACCATCAATAAGCGGTTATCTGATCACAAACCAATAGTTGGAACTTATTCCCTTACAAGATAGCTTCAAGTTTTGATGATAAAGCAGCTTTAAAGCCTTTTTTATCATCAACGTGAAAAGCTAATGTTGTGAAGCTCTTTTTGAAGCCATATAATCCAACTAATATCTGGGGAGACTTTAAATGAATAATGTAATTGTAATTGGTAAGCTCACCTAAAGGAGATAGTCTTCTTGCCTGTTCATCAAAAACAATGGATTTAGAACTTTGCTCAAAGCTTTCAATTTGATCTAGTGCAATTGTTGTTTCGCTGAAAATACCGTATTTTAAATAAAGCTTTTCATCAGTAATAACGATGGGCCTTTTTCGCATTGAACGTAAAATTCCAAATAATTGAAGGGCTGTGTAAATGCTGATAATCGTTAAAATCCAAGCAACAATGCCGTTCCATTTTTGAATAAGGTAGTGCAATATAGCAGTTTCTCCTAATACTAGAAAAATAAAAACTGCTAGCAAAGCTACCGCGCTACTATGCTTGTGGTAGGTAAATTCATTAGCTGCTAATTTTTGCCTTTTCCAATTGATAAATGCATAGTAAATAACAGCTACTTCTGTAGCTAGAAGAGTACTAATTCTTTTAGGTAGAATAGTTGCAGTTGTTGTGGTTAATGCGGTATAAAAATCTGGACTAATATCTTGGTGATGAGCTTTATAAGCTTTTCTAATTTGTCTGATTTTATAAATGGTAAATGAAACAACTGAGATTTCAACAACAGGAACAACCCAGTATTTAATTTGAAGTAATAAGTTTTGGTAATCTTTAGGGATAATAAAGCTGGTAATTACTACTCCCAATATAAATAAAGGTACGACTGTGGTATTAGGAATTGCTTTTTTGCGAATCAATAAAAAATAGAGGAGGGGAGCAGTGAATACTAAGTCCAATGTTATTCCTACAGCTAATTGTTCAGGATGTTTTAGAAAAAGAGTCGATTTAGCAAGCACAACCATGCCTGTAATGATTAACAATGGTAGTCCAAAAATATAGAGTAATTGGTAAGGATGAATGGTTTTATTCATAGCTAAAAGCGTTTAAATTACTTCAACTATAAAGATAACTAAATTCGCTTTAATTTAACTTCAAATCTGTAGGAATTGCTTGTGCAGATTCAATATTTAAAGCCAATTCTTCCAATACTTCAAATGACGATAGATTTCCAGATGGAAAAGAAAAAATACCATTTTTATTTTCGATAGCAATAAATACTTGTTGATGGTGAAATGATAAGATAATAGGACGTTTAAACTTTTCTTGAAGTAAAAGAATTCGTTCCATTAAAGCTATAGACAAAACATAACGAGCTTCTACTTGGTCAGTGCTGTAAACGATAAAAGAATCAGAAAAACGTGGATCTTCTAATTGAATTTTTTGTTCTTCTTTAAAATTGTGGCTAAAATAGCGATTAATTTGCGCAGTAGATTTATTGGTTAAGATGACAGTGTGCCCTTTAAGCTTTTTCTTAAAGTTAAGCCAACAAAACATCCCTCGGAAAGTATATTGAACTGCTTCAGCAGATTGACTTGTCAATAGGTTTTTTAACACATAATCGTAGAAAATAACAATGAAATTTAATAAGGGGATACGTGTTATAATGAGTTTGAACTGATTGGTAGCCTTACTTTCAATAATCCCAATATCTGCTATATTGATACTGTGAGTATTAGTTGAACTTCTGATTTGCCCATAACTGTAGATTGGAGCTTTATCGTTGATGTTAGAGAAGAGTTTACTCTTGATAATTTCTTTTTTAGGAACAAAAGTATTGAGTGAAAACTCAACATTTGGGAATAAGGATTGAACCATTTGGGTTATGGCCTGAGCTTCAATTTGTTTAAAATTCGCAAATCTGTTTGAAAAAATAGACGTTGAAAAATAAAGGAGGACCATCAGCCCAATAAAAGGGTATAACTGAACATAAGGATTATTGGCTGATGGCTGAAAAAGAGTGAGGTTATATTCTCGGAGGGAAGGAACATAATTACTCAAAATATTAAAGAGCATAAACATCATCAATAAGCCAGTAATGGCCCATACAATCTTTTGAAAACGCTGAGTGGCTTTCCTGTGCTGATTTACAGAGTCTAATACATCTTTTGTATGGCGATATATGCTTTCTAATCGTTGTTTGTCCATAGCTGGGTTTATTTCCATTCAATAGTATTCCATGGACTATTAGGGTTAGCTAAAAGTTGAGCATATAGATCATACATTTCTTCTAGGTAACCATCTTTTCTATCTCTAATGTCTAAAGTAAAACCTAAGACGTAACTTTTGGCAAAGTCTTCCCATGAAGAAAAATGCTCTTTTGCTAGTTGAGTCGCAAAATTAATTACTTTCCAAGCATCTTCTTCACTGATAATTTCTGCAGTATAAGCTCTTCTGGCATGTCCTACTAAAACGCTGGCGTCATAAGCAGCAACGCCAATCTCAATTTCAGAATCAAAAGTAATAAACCCTTTCTGTTTCAGAGTTCCCTGAGTTTTTCCAGTTTTAAGATGGTTAAGGTAACGTTCAGCACGTTCGTTGTTTCCATACTTCTGTTGCATTAAAGCTGGCCAGTTTTCTTCAGGTTCATTTTGAATCATTGAGTATATAAAGTCGAAGTACCAACGCCTTCCATCTTTCATAAAGTACTCCGTTAGCCCCCAGTATCCATCTGGAGTATTAATTCCCCAACCTTCTAAGTAGTTTTTTGCATGAATTCCTTTCTTAAAAAATAATGTATTGGTATTTACCTTCCACCATTCATTGGTTACAGAGTCTAGAGCTAAAGAAAAGATTTGTTCTTCCGTTAGGGTACTGTTAGGGTCTTTTCTGTATTTAGCTTTAACTTGTTCAGGCTCAACATACCCTTCCTTTGCTTTTGAGAAGAACTTATAAGCATAAGCGACTACCCCAAAGCCAAAAATAACATATCCATACCATGGTAAATTTTCGAACATTTGCATAATTTTTTTGTTTTTTAATTGTTTAATAATGATTTTATATTGACTTCTTGTTGTTCCGCTTTTGGAATTTCTAATAACAGCTGAGCTTGATCCTTTCTTATTCCAGCAACGATAGAGGCTGGAAATTGTTGAATTTTATTATTGTAGGAAGTTACAGCAGCATTATATGCTCTTCTAGCAGCAGAAATTTGCTCTTCTATATCTGTTAATTCGAACTGAAGCTTTGAAAACTGCCGGTCTGCTTTTAGTTCTGGATAATTTTCAACATTAAGTGTTAATCCACTTAATAGTTGAGTAAAGGCATTAGACTTTTCAATTTTTTCATTAGCAGAAGCCTCTGGATGATCAATAGAACTTCTAAGTTCGGTTATTTTTAAAAGTATTTC
The DNA here is from genome assembly GCA_030426105.1 of Bacteroidia bacterium. Classification (GTDB taxonomy): domain Bacteria; phylum Bacteroidota; class Bacteroidia; order Flavobacteriales_D; family Parvicellaceae; genus S010-51. The sequence continues at coordinate 6,827 of JAUHZI010000026.1, forward strand.
TTTTTCGTGTGCTAAATACTTATTGAGCATCGCTACAAGGTTAGGGATTAGATCGAAGCGCTTCTTGAGGTAAACTTCAATGCTTCCAAAGGCCTGTGCGACTTGATTCTTTTTCGTAATTATTTGATTGTTAATCACAATTGCTGTAATCACAAGTATAATCATAATAATTCCAATAGCTATTTCCATAATTTTTTTTTGTAAGATACTTTATTTATAGGCATTTTTATGATATATCAAAACTAAATTTTCTTCAGTTCTTGTTTCTTTAGCGTCACATTGATTATTTTCATCTTTAAAATTTATAGTTTCAATGCTTTTCTTTTTAACAAGGATATCATAGAATCCATTCGTTTTGTTTTGAGACATATTGAGTTCTTTCTTTTCCTCTAAAAAACTCCCTAAGCAATCAGAATCCCATTCTCCACCATAGTTTAGTAAACTGAAATTTGGTAATATTTTTTTCAGTGTATCAGCCGATTTAATGAACAGTGAAATGGTTTCTTTTAGGTATGGATTTGCATTAGATGTCCCAATATATTCTGTTCGAATTCCAAATGCTTCTTTTTCATCGGTGACCCTGTATAACATTGTGTCAATAATAAACTCTTCAAGAGTGATAGCATCAGAAACCCATTGATTTGTTTTTGAACTTTCAAAAAAGTGTTGCAAAATCTTTCCTGTTTCACTTGCTACAATAACAATATGACTATTCAACTCAAAAAAATGTTCAGCTTCGTCATGTATTTCTGGAATAACAATGATGGTTTCCTCTGTATTGTTAGGCATTTTCATAGAGGTAATTAAGTCTGTTTTAATTGCTATTTCTTTTAACTGAAGTTGGTTCAATGTCTGTTCTATTAATGAAAAATTATTGATAGCCTTATTGAGGTTCTTAACTGTAATTTCTTTAATTGTTCCATCTTCTAAAATTTCATATTTAGTTTGTTTGATTTCTTTATGATTTCCCCAAAAGATTTGGTTTATTGTTAAGCTCTTATTACTTATTCTTGATTGCGTACTAGACATTCCCTCTGCGATTTCGTCATATGCAACAATTTTATAATCAATAATACCTCCTTTTAAATTATAGTTGACGAGTACTGATTCCATCTCATGTGTACCTTTTATTGTTGTAATGACTATGGAGTGAAATTTTTGTGGATTTAAATCAACCTTATACTTAGCGATTGCTCTATAATTGTTTCGATAAAAATTAGGGTATATTTTATGGAGTTGTAAACTGTTTATGTCAAATTTTTTATAGTCACTGGAATCAATAAAATCGTCAAAATTTGTTGTTTCAATATGTGGGATTTTTATGAGTGGAGTAGTGGCTATTGCTTGTTCAAAATATTGAACTGTGCTATCGATTTGATTTATTTCAGACGATTCATCTAATTGTTCTGTTAAATTAGTGCTTGTTTTTTGGGGCTCTTTAACTTCTTGATTTTGATCACAAGTCGTGAAAAGTAAAGGCAAGCCTAGTATTATGTAAATTAGAAACTTCATTTTAAATGATATCGACTATTTTTTCTAATGAATAGTGTATTACTCCTACAATAGCTGCAATTGCGATAAGCATTCCCAATCGAATAAAAAAAGCATAGTATTGTAATTGCTTTAAAAAAATGAGGTTAATTAAGGTGAAAATAACAGCAATGATACTTCCTATAATTAACCCATTGTGAATGAGGGCAAGATCGTGAATGATATCAAAAAAATGCATGATTCCATTTGCTGTTTCTTTTTTAGGGCCTAAAATGAGGAACATGTGGCTAAATCCTAGAACCAGAGCTAGCAAAACCCACAGTAAATGGAATAATATTTCTTTAATGTAATTGATGGTTATTGACGTTAATAAATTACGAAAACCTCCTAAAGACAATATATCGCTTGTCTTTAGGAGGAAAGAATGTTTAATTTAGATTTTATTGGATCACAATTTTTTTGCTCACTATCCCTTTATTCAAGTGAATTTTAAAAATATAAATTCCATTAGAAAATAGGGAAGTAGGAATGAGTTTTTGATTTCCAGTAGCGACAACTTTTCCAGAAAGGTTGTAGACAGTATAACTTTCAAAATCAACTGTATTGGAAGTATGAATATTGATATGAGTGTCTGTATTGACTAACGTTATGGCATTATCCAAGTTGTTTTTAATAACGTTGCTAAAAACAAAGTTGGTTTCTGTAACAAGGTTAAAGTTGGTCCATAATGCTCCTGGATCAGTAACGTAAACTGCCTCAGTGCCTGTAGGAATGTATAGATTTATTGAAGTTCTATTTGGTCCGAAAGTATCACTTCCTGTATTTGAATTAATGGTTGGAGGAGTGGTATTTACTGAAGAAACACTTGTTAATGGATTATTATAAAAAGCTCTAGAACCTATGCTTGTGATTGTACTAGGAAAAAGAATACTATCCACCTGATTATTTTCAAATGCAGAATTACCAATAGACGTAATTCCATTGACCATATTTACTTCTGTAAGAGCATTATTCAGAAAAGCATCTTCTCCAATACTGGTAATATGACTAGGAATAGAAATGCTCGTTAAAAGATTGTTTTTAAAGCAATCTTCATTTATTGTGGTAATACCGCTTGGTATTACCAAATTGGTTAATTGATTATTAGCAAATGCATGAGAAGCAAGGTGAATAAGGCTAGAAGGAAGATCTATACTAGAGAGTTGATTATCCCCAAAAGCATAGATACCTATTGTATCTAGAGCATTGTGTAAAGTAATGCTTGTTAATAGATTTTCCGAAAATGTATCCTCCCCAATTTTTGTGATATGATTAGGAATAGTAATGCTTGTCAATTGATTCCCAGCAAAAATACCATTTGAAAGTGATGTAATACTATTAGGGAAAGTAATAGTTGTAATTTGATTCCCATAAAATGAATATGCTCCAATATTGGTTACGCTATTAGGAAAACTGATATTTGTGAGTAGGTTCGCACCAAAAGCTTCCTCTCCAATACTTACAACTCCGTCAGTAAGTGTAAGGTTGGTTATAGCATTATTTTTAAAAGCGTCTTCTCCAATAGTAGTAATCGTACCTGGAATTGTTAAGTTAACAAATTGGTTATCAAAAAAGCAAGCTGTAGGAATTTCTCCATTTGGAAAATTAACATTAGAAAAATCAGAAAACTGATTTTGTCTAAATAGATATGTCCCCATATAGGTAACACTACTAGGAATATCAATTGCAGTTAAGTCATTATTACTAAACGCATAATTACCAATTCCCAGCACAGTATTAGGTATAGTAATGCTTGTAAGGTCATTTCCTATAAAAGCTTGTTCCCCTATATCTAATAAACCAGCTGGCAAGGTAACACTAGTTAAATTGTTGTTTTTAAAAGCTTGAGTCCCTATATAGAGTACATTATAAACCGTAGAGGTAGAAGGGTCTGTAGCTGTTGCAGGAACATTGACTACAGTACCTCCAGCCATATCATAGTCAGTGACTCTAACATTAGTTCCACTATTGACTGTATAAGTAATAAAATTTTCAGTAAATGTTTGACTTATTCCAAGAGCTGAAAAAGTTAACGTTGTTAGAAATAATATCGTTTTTTTCATGATGGTATTATTTTTTAATGAATTTCTTAACTATAGTTTCATGAGCTGTTTCAACTTTTACATAGTAGATTCCATTTGGTAAATCAGCAATAGAAATATTGTGAAAAGAAGTGTTTTGAGCTTTTATTGTTTTGCCTGTTAAATCAATAATTGTAATACGGTTTATGATAGCTTTTGTAGCTAAAGCAATTGTTGACTTAGCTGGGTTAGGAAAAATAATAATATCTTCATTTTGATGATGTGTATTTATACCAACAGAACTAGGATATTCATACACTTTTGCCAGTCCTGCATTCTGTGCTGAATCAGCATTGTATGGAGCCCCAACTACTACTGACAAGCCATCGCCGCTTAAACCAACAGACCAACCCAATCGGTCTAGGGGCATACCATTGATATCAGCTCCTTTTTGAATCCAAGTTCCTCCTATATTTTCATAAATTTTGGTATGACCAGCTACAGTCCCTCCATTAGCATTTTTCGCTGCTCCAATAGCGACTATTGAACCACTATTATTAAGGCTTAATGAAGCTCCAAACTCGTTATTAGTGGTTTCGCCATCAAGGTCTTGACCTATCTGATTCCATGAGCCTAAACTATATTCAAATATTCTTACTTGTCCAGCATTACTTCCATTAGCATCATGTTTGTTAGCTCCTACAGCAACAATGTCTCCATTAGCGCTAATATCAACAGCAATTCCTGCATTGTCATGTGCAAATTCACCTTGAATTGTAGGCCCTTTTTGTGCCCAGTCTGTTCCATTGTATTCAAAAACTTTAGCACTTCCATTAAAAGTTAATGTATCGAAGCTACTCGTTCTTAAGCCTGTTACAAACGTTAAACCGTCATTACTTAGATTAACAGATGTACCAAGTTGACTTTGTGAGGTAATTCCATCAACATCAGAACCTAATTGTACCCAATTTCCCCCAGTATAATTATAGACGCGTACTTGACCTAAAGCACCACTAGCATGACTAGGAGTCCCAATTGCTACAGTTAGACCATCTCCACTCAGACTAATAGCTTGCCCCGATTGATCCCCTGCAGAAGAACCAACAATACTTTGCCCTAGTTGGGTCCAAGTACCACCTATGTTTTCATAAATGTTAACGATACCAGCATTTGTTATTATGTCGTCATTATTTGGAGCAGATATAGCTACAATTGAACCGTCATCATTAAGGCTAACAGCTTTACCAAAGGTATCCCCTTGATTGTTTCCTATTAAATCTTGACCTTCCTGAGTCCAAGCACCCCCAACGTATTTATAAATTTGTACATGACCAACGCCAAATCCTGGGTGACTACTATAGGGTGCACCTGTAGCAATAGTGCTACCATCGGAACTTATACTGACGGCAAATCCATAGTTATCACCTGTCGAAACCCCATGAATATTTTGTCCTTTTTGTGTCCATTGAGCAAAGCTATTTTGACAAGAAAAGGCTATAGAAAAAATAATTACAGAGGTGTTAAGTATTCGTCTTTTCATAATTTTTAATTTTTAATGAATTTCTTAGCTATAGTTTGGTTGGAGGTGTTAATTTTTATATAGTAGATACCGTTATTTAAGTTAGTTATATTGATGTTGGTATAGTTGGTATTTTGTGCTAGAACGATTTTTCCTGTGATGTCAATAATTTCGATTTCTTTTATTGATCCGTTGGTATGTATTCCTATAGTGGTTTTTGCTGGGTTAGGGTATATAGAGAATAGGTTGTTTTCAGTTTGCTCTGTAACACTAACACTTTGATTAGAAATAGTAATTGCTGCAGAGCCAGTTACTCCTGAGCCATCATTAGCAGTAGCAATAACATCCACTGTTCCATCAGAGATTGCCGTAAGCAGGCCACTTGAATTGATAGAAGCAGATCCTGTTCCATTAACCACGCTCCAAGTGTAAGTGTTATCATCTGCATTAGCAGGTAGAACAGTTGCGCTCATTTGTAATGTGCCTCCAGAAGTTGTAATAACAGAAGCTCCTCCTTGTCCTATTACAGTAATAGAGCTAACTAATGTAACGCAGTTTAAACTGAAGCTAGAAGCTGGGTCGATATTCGTCCAAGTTGCCGTAGCTGCAGCAACGTCATCAACCTTTATACATGTTAAATTAGGATTTGATGTGGCATCAAGAGAAGTTAGAGTAGTGGTGCTAATGTTACTCATATTGAATGCTGTCAAATTATTGTTTGAACAGTTTAAACTATATAAAGATTGGTTATTACTAATGTCTAAAGCTGTTAAACTATTATTGGAACATTGGAAGACTGTTATACCAGTGTTTTGACTTAAATCAATAGTTGTTAAACCATTATCAGAAATTACAAGAAGATTTAAATTTGAGTTTTGAGTAAGGTCTAATGACGTTAAATTATTATTTAGACAAACAAAATTATTTAACAAGGTATTTTGTGAGACATCAATTGAGTTAATATTGTTGTTTTGACACTGAAGAGCTGTAAGAGCTGTATTCTGTGAAACATTTAAAGAACTGATGTTATTATCTCCGCAGTATAAACCTTCTATAGCTACAAATGCTTCAATTCCTGTTAAATCAGAGATATTTTGGTTTTGGCAACTGATGTTTCCTGAAAATGAGTTTGCTTCACTAACTTGGATTTCAGTGTCTCCATTGGAGTTAATTGCAGCGTTTCCAACTAAATAAGCTTTAAAGTTAGCATCAGGAATGTTGACGTTTTGAGCTGTAACTCCAAGAGAAGATGAAGTTATTAGTAGTATATTGAGTATTATTTTTTTCATTTTAATTTTGGTTTAGGTGGTGTTACGAATTAAATTTTAGTTCATTCTGTAATTCAAATGAGATTATTTTTTAATAAACTTTTGACTGTAAGATTCCCCCTCAGAGATTATTTTTAATAAATAAATTCCAGAACTTAGTGCTTGAATATCGATTATTGAGTTTTTATCTGTAGTTGTACCACTAAGTACGGTTTTACCATATAAATCTATAATCTGGAAGTTTTCATTACCTATAGTTCGTTGAATAGTAATCTGGTCTTTTGCAGGGTTAGGATAAATCAAAGTTTCTTTTGGAATTATTTTTTCAATTTCTGAAGCAAAAACACCAGCTACTTTATACAGTTCTAAATCACCAGTTGAATCCTCAGCTGAGAAAAATAGATCGTTTTCTATTACTGTTAAATCATCTGGTTCAGCATCCCAAAGCGGATTAATAATCATTTGTGTAGTGGTAACTCCATCGTATTTCCAAAGTTGAAAGTCGTTTGTCCCATCATTAGCAGCAAAGTAAAGATAATTCCCTAAAGCTGTTAATTCATAAGGATTAGAATTTCCAGAAGGATTTATATCTTCGACCATTGAGGCAGTAGTGCCATCATATTCCCAAAGCTCATTTCCATTTACATCATCATTAGCTCTGAAATATAATTTATTATTAAAAACTGTTAATTCCCTAATGCTAGAATTTCCATTTGGATTGATGTCTTGAACCATAGTTGCATTTGTTCCATTATATTTCCATAATTCAAATCCATAGGTATCTTCATAAGCTTTAAAATAGAGCTCAGAGTTATAAACAGTTAAATAGTTTGGATTAGAACCATCAATACCTTGGTTTATATCTATAATTGAAGCTGTATTTCCATCATATTTCCAAAGTTCAGAACCATTCACTCCATCATTTGCTAGAAAATAAAGGTTAGCACCTAAAACTATAAATTGTTGTGGTAGAGAGTTACCACTTCCAACGTTTATGTCTTGAACCATTGTAGCAGTTGTTCCATCATATTTCCATAACTCTACACCATTCACTCCATTATCAGCACTAAAGTATAGTTCCGAATTAAATTCAACGAATCTTTGTGGAGAGGAATGCCCAGCACCTGGATTAATATCAATTAAAGTCGCATTCGTTCCATCGTATTTCCATAATTCTCTTCCGCTTGTTCCATCAGTTGCTTGAAAAAATAAATCATTACCTAATGCAAATAAATTGGTAGGAATCGAAGCATTTGAACCTGGGTAAATGTCTATTAAAGTGGTATTTATTCCATCATGAACCCATAGTTCTCTGCCACTTGTTCCGTCTGTTGCTTGGAAGTACAACTTGTTTCCCATTACTGTTAGGTACTCTGGGTTAGAATAATGAGTAGGATGTATATCTTGAACTAATGATGCTGAAGTTCCGTCATATTTAAAAAGCTCTTTTCCGTAATTATTGTGGTTAGCTTGAAAATACATTGCTGAATTATATGCTGTAAATTCTTGTGGACCAGAGCCATTTGCCCCTCCTGTACCTGGATTAACATCAATTTTTATTTGTGCATTTATTCCAAACCCAATTGAGGTTAAAAAAGCGATATTTAGTATTGTTTTTTTCATAATTTAAGAAATGATTTGTTGGACATTTATGAAATTCAAAAGTGTAAATGGAAAATCAATTATTCTTTTACAAATTTGGTCGTAACAATTCTGTTTTTAGAATGCACTTGTAAAAAGTATGTACCACTTGCTAGCTCTGATAAATCAATTGTTTTGCTTGTAACTGAAATAGATTTTATGGTTTTTCCTGTGACATCAATAATCGTAACCCTTTCTATTTCCTCTTTATAGTCTATTGTTATTTCAGAGGTTGTAGGATTAGGGAATAATAATAGGGGAGAAGCATAGAAATCGTCTTGAGTAATTGCACTAGATATTAATGTACAACTTAGTTTTAAAGCATACATATGACCTACACCAGTATTGGTTAGTAAACTAGTTCCTGTTCCTGGATCAAAGTCAGCTGTATCAAAATAAACTCCTGTACTATAGATATTACAGGCGTTATCTACTGTAATAGCATATCCGATATCGTCTCCCATTTCGCCAATTTTTCCAGCCCATACATAATCTCCATTAGGGTTTAATTTTAAGATGAAAATATCAGAACTGGAAGCTGTTGCTGTTAGATTCATAGTACTCGTTCCTGGGTCAAAGTCAGCCGTCTCATAGAAGTTTCCTGTAGTGTAAACATTTCCATCTCCATCTAAACTAACTGAAGTTGAGTTTTCAAAACTCGTTCCTCCATAATTTTTCGCCCAAACAAAATTACCAGAAGCATCTAGTTTCAGTATAAATGCGTCTATGATTCCACTTGAAACTAAATTACTTGTGTTTGTTCCTGGATCAAAATCCACAGTGTATTGGAATTGCCCAGTAGCAAAAACATTTCCTGCATCATCTACTATAATGTCATTTGCAGAATCTTGGAGACCTCCTCCAATACTTTTAACCCAAATATAATTACCGTTTGAATCAAATTTCAAGATATAGCAATCTCGCATACCGTTTGAAGTTAAATTTACAGTTGCAGCACTAGGATCAAAGTCTACAGTAGCTCTAAAATATCCTGTAGTATAGACATTGTTGTTGGCATCCAAAGCTATAGCGAAAGATCTGTCATCATTATGTGTTCCTCCAACTTTTTTTACCCAATTTAAGTCTCCAGATGGAAGTAGTTTGAGGACAAAACCATCAAATCCACCATCTGACGTTAAGTTGTTTACAGATGTTCCTGGATCAAAATCTACAGTGTTAGAAAAAACTCCTGTTAGATAAACAAATCGATTAGCATCTACTGTGATATCATAGCCCTCATCATTTTCTATGCCTCCAAATTGTTTTGCCCAACCAAAGTCACCTAGTGAATTTAGTTTTAAGGCAAATATATCTTTTACACCAATAGATATTAAGTCAAAAGCATCTGTGCCAGGGTTAAAATCAACTGAATCAGAGAAGAAACCAGTTACATAAATATCACCACCTTGATCAAGGTGAATAGCATTCGCTTGGTCAAGTCCTGTTCCCCCAATTTGTTTCACCCAAACAAAATTACCTAAGGCATCTAATTTCAAAATATAAATATCCGAAGAGCCATTTGAAGTTAGGTTGGAGACTCCTGTTCCAGGGTTAAAATCTACTGTACCATAGAATGCTCCTGTTACATAAACATTTCCAGCAGCATCATATGTAATTGATTTTCCTACACTTGAACCTGCACTAGGAGTACCTTTTGCCCATTCATAATTCTGAGCAGTGGCATTAAAGAACGTTATGAGTAATGTGATTGTTGTAAGTAATAATTTTTTCATGTATTATATAGTTTTGATTATTCTTGAATACTTCTTTGAAGCGAATTTCTTATAGTGTGTCTGGGAAATTGAGGAGTATATTGATCAATAATCCATGTTTATCAATTCTCCATTTAGTTTATAGGAATAAGTAAACGTTGTCCCACCATTTTCAGGTTGAAGCATAACTGTATACTCAGCGTTATTCATATCTCCATTATCTGGATACTTGATAAAAGCATTGTATAATTTAGTGTTTTTTAATGCTTTATCTGCTTCTAATTGAGTTTTAGACTGCTCCACTAATTCTCCTAGTTTAGAAAGGTTAATGTTGTCATCTAACTGAAACATAAAATCAGCGGCTTGAGTCCCCTCAGGAATTTCAATAGTAATGTCTGAGTTTTGTTGCCAATTATCTTGAGTTAAATTCCATTGCTCCATTTTTAAAGATTCAGGAGCTTTAGTAACAGTAACACCAATAATGTTTCCAATAGATGCATTGTAGGTGATTGTTAAATCTGTATAGAAGGCATCGTTTCCAAATTGTTCTTTTATCGCTTTTTCTATAGTTGAAAAACCTTCAGCATTTGCTGTTTGATTACTTGTATTTCCTCCACAAGATAAAAAGGTTACTAGAAGAGTGAAGATGATTGATAAGTTAAATGTTCTCATGTCTGTTGTTTGATTTAGTCTTAATAATTAAATCAAATATAGATGAGAACTGTCGGGAAGAAAATACTCAATCAATATCCGTTGATATTGAATCAATAACCGTAAAGTTTTAATAGAAATCTAACTCTTGTCTTATTTATTAGCGTTTGATTTATTCAATAGTTTAGCTAAAAAAGCATCTTTTTTACGAGAAGAAACAGGAATAGTTTTCCCATCTTTTAAATAGATAGCACCAGATTTATCGTACTTGTCTATGAAGTTTAAATTAACAATAAAGGATTGATGTGGTCGTGTAAAATTAGCTTTTAACAACTGAGGTTCAAACTCTTTTAATGTTTTTGAAACAACGTATTTTTTATTGTTAGTACAATAAAAAGTAGTATAACCCTTATCAGACTCACAATAGATAAGTTCGTTGAGTTGTATAACTTGAAAACTATCATGCAATGATAAGATGATTTTATCATCGGTATTGTTCCAAACTTGTTGGACTGTTTTAATTTGTTGTTTTTGTTGTTGTATTGAGATTTTTCCAACCTTTTTTAAAGCTGTTTCTAACTCGTCAATATCAACTGGTTTAAGTAAATAGTCTACTGCTCCAATTTTTAATGCTTGTAAAGCATACTCTTCATAAGCAGTGATAAAAATAATCTTAAAATTGAGTTGTTCAGTTTGACTTAAAAAATCAAAAGCTGTACCATCTGTAAGGTTGATATCTAGAAAAATTAAATCGGGTTTACAAGCATTAGTAACGATTACTGCCTCTTTTACAGATTCGCATTCCCCAATTACTTCTACATTGGTTTCAATCAATGCCAATAAGTTTAATAACCCTTTTCGAATATATGCTTTATCCTCTACTAATAATGCTTTCATTGGTCAATATCAATTTTGTATGGTATGTGTAATGTTACAAGTGTACCTTGTTCATCATACTTTTTTAGATCTTCAATACAGATAGAACCTTTGTGTTTTGTATTTCTAGAAAGAAGTTCCAAACGCTCGGTTGTAATAGCAGTTGATAACGATTTCTTATTTTGATTACTGTTGATTTTTTGAGCGTCAATTCCAATACCGTTATCTTTAATCGTGCAAGTTAATGCTTTGTCAGTGTAATTTAAAGCAATAATTATTTCTTTTTCTCCTTTATGGTTTACAAACCCATGCTCAATAGCATTCTCAATAAAAGGTTGAATAAGCATAGGGGGAATATAAAATTGGTCTTTATCAATCTTAGAATCCACTATTATGGAATAATTATATGGAGCGTCTACTTCTATGTTTTGTAGACTAATGTAGTTTTCAATTGCAATCAATTCATTGTTTAGTGACACCATTTGTTCACGCGAATTTTCTAAAGTAACGCGTAAAAGTTTAGAAAATTTAGAAAGGTAAGAAACAGCTTTTTTATGCTCTTGGTTTAAAGTAATTCCTTGTAAAACAGATAAAGCGTTAAAAATAAAGTGAGGGGTCATTTGTGAACGTAATAAGCGTTGTTCAGTAATAATATTTTGAGTTTCTGATTTCACATTTCGAACTCTTAAATAAAAAATAATCATTCCAAGGAGAATGGTAACTAATAAAAAGATTATAATTCCTAATAATAGATTACGTTGTGTTTTTTCTAGGTCGGATGTAGTTGTCTTTACAGTTTCTGTAAGCTTTAGTTCTTTATTTTTAGCTTTTTCCAGTTGGTTTTTATATTTATACTCATATTCTAATTGTGTTATTTTTTGAATATTTTCTTTGTTAAATAAACTATCGTTTAGTATTTTGAATTGTTTGAAATGTGTGACAGCATTTTTCAAATCTCCTTGTTTTTCATAAACTTTAGAGAGGATTTCATTAACCAGTACCTGTTCAGCAAGCATTTCTAAATCATCTACAATTTCTTTCCCCTTCAGAGCGTGATGCAATGATGAATCGTAGTTTTTTAGGATGAGGTGAATATCTCCTAAATTGATATGAGATAAGCCCATATTTCGACGGTCGTTAGCTGCTTCACTTAGGGCAAATGAAGCTTCAAAATGCTCTAAAGCTAATAAAGGTTGGTTTAGCCAAATTCTTACTTTTCCAATAGTATTATGACTTGCAATAAGTGCTTCATTATTGTTAACTTCTTGATTTAAGTGAAGTGCTTGATCTAAAATCTTTATTCCCCTGTCATAGTTCTTTAGTTCGACTAGAGAATTCCCAATACTGTTTAATACCTTAGCAGAATTGAGTTTGTCTTCTAATTCGTTATAAATCTCATAGGCTTTTTCAAAATATTCTAAAGCTTTTTGGTGTTGTTCCATTTCAGAATAGACGATACCTATGTTTTGGCAGGTAGAAGCGATTTTCGACCTTTTGTTCCCTTTTTTATATTGGTCTAATATTTCATTGTATAACTCAAGAGCTTCGGAATACCTTCCTTGTATAGAGTATATGATAGCAATATTGTTGAAGCAAGTAGCTTTTCGTTTATCATCTCCTAATTGTTCATCTACTTGTATTGACTTTTTGAAATAGATTAGCGCATCATCTAATTCTCCTTTTGAATAATAAGTTACCCCTATGTTGTTTAACATGTCTCCTTTACTTCTTAGTTGATTGCTTTTTTCAGCAATGTGCATTGCTTTGGTAAAATAAAGAACAGCTGTATCTGAGTCGTTTTGGTAGTTAGCAAGCATGCCTAAAGTGTTGTATGCTGCAATAAGTCCTTTCGCATTGTTGCGTCCAATTTTTTTATACTGCTCAAGAGATAGGAGTGCAATTTTCTTGGCCTCAGTAAACTCAGATTTAGAAAGGTGTATTTTACTTAAAATTAACGTGTTTTTAGCCAAGCCTTTTTTATCGTTTATTGCTGTAGCTAATTGATGAGCTTCATGACACTTTTTTTCAGCAATTGTGATATCATGCCTGCGATAATGGTGGGCAAGTGTATTGAGTAATTCAACTCTTATGGTATCTTCTTCTGGGTGAAGCAATAGTTTATGTTCTAAACTATCTAGAATGTCAGTTTGTGCATAAATACTTGAAGAAAAAAGAAATAAACACAAGAGGAAAATAATAGCGCTTTTAATTGTTGTCATGCTTTTCATTACTGTTTGTTCATTCAAATCAAAAGTGTTATTCACATCTTGCTTTGAAGAGTTTCTTGTTATCAATAAACTTCTATTCTGTATGGGATAATTAATGTAACGAGTGTTCCTTGCTCGTTGTACTTTTTTCTATCTTCAACATGTATAGAACCTTTATTTTTGGTGTTTCTAGAAAGAAGTTCCAAACGTTCTGTCGTTATAGCTGTAGATAATGATTTCTTATCTTGGTTACTATTGGTTTTTTGAGCATCAATTCCAATACCATTATCTTTAATTGTGCAAGTTAATACTTTGTTGGTATAATTTAGGATAACAGTTAGCTCTTTTTCCCCTTTATGGTTGACAAATCCGTGTTCAATGGCATTTTCAATAAAAGGCTGAATAAGCATTGGGGGAATATAAAATTGGTCTTTATCAATCATAGAATCCACTATTATGGAATAATTATATGGAGCGTCTACTTCTATGTTTTGTAGACTAATGTAGTTTTCAATAGCGATTAATTCTTGATTTAAAGATACCATTTGCTCTCTCGAGTTTTCTAATGTTGTACGGAGAAGTTTAGAAAATTTAGAAAGGTAAGAAACAGCTTTTTTGTTCTCTTTATTTAAAATAATTCCTTGTAAAACAGATAAGGCGTTAAAAATAAAGTGAGGGGTCATTTGTGAACGTAATAAGCGTTGTTCAGTAATAATATTTTGAGTTTCAGACTTTACATTTCGAACTCTTAAATAAAAGATTATAATCCCAAGAATAATGGTAACTAATAAAAAGATAATAATGCCTAACAATAGATTACCTTGTGTTTTTTCTAGGTTGGAAGAAGTAACTTTAACGGTTTCGGTTAGCCTTAATTCATTGTTTTTAGCGTTTTCTAATTGATTCTTATATTTATATTCATACTCCAACTGGGTTATTTTTTGAATATTTTCTTTATTGAAAAGACTATCGTTTAGAGTTTTATAGAGTTGATGACTTTTTAAAGCATTTTCATAGTCACCAGTATTTTCATAGATAAAAGATAAGAGTTCTTCAGCTTTTTTTTGAGGATCTAGCATATTGAGTTCCAAAGCATATGCTTTTCCATCTAGAGCATAAGGGAGTGCTGTCTGATATTCACTTTCTAAAATATGTGATTCTGCAATTCCTAGTAAACTGTAGGATAGGAGGCGTTTATATCCTATTTCTTTACCTGTTTCCCTTGCTTCAATAAACTTTTCTCTGGCTATTAATGGTTTATTTAATATTAGATATATCTCACCAATATTATATAAACTCATTGCTTTTTGGTCTAAGTGGTTTATCTCTTGGCTTATTTTTAGTGATTCGTTGTAGTATTGAAGTGACTTCTCATATTGGTGTTTATTCATGTAGATATTACCAAGAAGAATTGTTGTATTATTTGTTAGACTTCTGTTGCCAATTTTTTTAGAATATTTTAAGGATTGCAAACTGTATTCTAGCCCCTTATCATAATTGTCAGAAGCAGTATAAGCATCACCTAAGTTGCTTAAGTTTTTAGCTATTCTAAGCGTATCATGAATCTTTTGATTGTATTCTAATGATTTAGTATAATACTCTATTGCTATTGGATAATTTCCTTGGTATCTGTATACAGCTCCTAAAGATGTATATATACTAGATTTAGAATCTTCTCTGTTTGATTTTTCGCATCGGAATAGGGCTTTTTTATAGTTCTCTATAGCCTCATCATATCGACCTAAGTTAGTATATACATTCCCAACATTGATAAGAGTATTAATGAGCTCCCGTTCGTTATTATTTTTTTCATAAATTATGGAGGCTTTTTGATAATTTTCTAGCGCTTTTTCGTTTTCAGAAAGTGAATAATGTGTTATTCCAAAAGCAGAATATACAGCAGCAATCCCCTTCTCATCATTTATAGATTGATAATGTTCTAGAGATTTTTCAAATAACTTTATGCTTTCAGCAATGTTTGATCTTCTATTTTGCAGAATGCCTTCTAGATAGTTTAATTTAGCTTTTCCAAGTGTATAGTCTAGACTATCACTCAAATGCCTTACTTCATCTAAATATGTTCTTGTTGCTGTTTCATCAACGTTGAAAGAAGCAAAAGCTAACCTGTATAAAGCATTAATTCTACTCGTATCTTTTGTAACATGTTTGTTTAAAATACCTTTCAGACTATCAATTTCGTTAGATTGAGAGAAGAGGTTGAATGAAAGAAAAGCTAAAATGAATAAAAGGAGCGTAATTTTATTCATTAATATTATAAGGTTTGTTTTATTTTCTGTGCTGTATATCATTTGATTTTAGAACTCCAACAGTGTCTTTATTTTATCTTCTTCAATTTTAAACTGAGCCATTTTAATTTCGTAGTAGGTCATTTCAGTATGAAGAATAGCTTCAATTTCTTTAGCGTTGATTTTTTTCTCACCTGCAATTAAGTTTGTTTTTTCAAACGTTTTTTTGAGAGAACTTAATAGTTTCTCTTTCTCTTTACCTTGAAAATGAAAATTAGCAGCTCTTAATAGTTCGCCATAGAATTTTTCTAAGACAGTATAAGATCTAAAAATACTTAACGTTTGATTTTCTGTTAATTGATATTTTTCTTTAATAGGTTGTACAGCTATATTTTTTTTCGAAAAGTTAGATTTAACAGGATCAGTAAAGCTTTCTATATTTAGTATGATGTGCTCTTCATTTTCCGAAAATTTTAAGTGTGTACTACGCAATTGTTTAAATTCATTTTGCTGTTTAGCTTGAGCTTGTTCTTCTTCAGTTTCTCCAGGGTATGCATCTAATTCTTTTGCTGTACTTGGAATTAATTTACCTTGCTCTATTTTACCAACTCCCTGTCCTTTAACAGTAAATAATAATTGTTTTTTTAGAGTAAGTGATTGGTATAATAGTTTACTCAATTCGAAACGTTCTGTTTCGTCGATATAAAACTCCTTTAATTGATATTGGTCCGTATCAAAGACATCATTAAAACTTAATTCAAAAGGGTGGGGGATGATGTCCTCAGGAATCCCTCTTGTAACGTTGGATAACAATTGTATTTCATCAACTCGGTCGCTCATAGCATCTGGACCAATAGTAATTAAACGGATAGAAAAGTCTTCAATTTTTAAATCAGCTGGAATTTTGAAATTTTGAGTATAACTGTTAAAGGTGCAACCATCAGCAAAAGTATAAATATATCCAAATTGAGTGTAAGGTAGACGTTTACCATCAATAAAGCCTTTTAGTTCAAACAGACGATCTCGAAAACGTTGTAAGCGTTCTTCTTCTTCTTTTAAATCGGCTTCTGCATTGGCTAATATTTTTTCAATTTGAGCTTGTCGATTAATTAAGTTGGCCAATTTGTTTTGTAAACGTTTAATTTCTCCTCTTGTATTGGCAACCATTGCGCCTCCATTTTCTCTGGTAACTACCTTATTTTTCTTTTTAAGTTTATGATTTTTTTGTGAACCAGATTTTAATTCAAATTCAGTCTCTTTAATTTTCATAAGGTTAAGTGCTTTAGCCTCTTTAGCCTCTTCAAGTTTAAACCTCAAACCTGTTTTACCATTAATTAATTCATCCAAATCAGGAATACTTTTGTTTTCTAGTTTATAAATAATACTGTGAACGGTGCTTCCAGAACCGAATGTTGTATCGGGAGTTAGTTCTTTATTAATTTTTGAGGCATAGAGTAAATAAACAGAATCTTTATTGCGAATTACAACCGTTGTTTGAAGCCTTTTGTTAAACCCCCACATACTCAAGTGGATATTGGTTAGGTCTTTTTCAATAGCATTAAAATCGTTGGAAACGGATTGTTTAGGAGCTAAAACTTGATGATTACCTTTATGAGTTTTAAAATCCGTTTCATAAGTAAATAGTCCAATACCTTTTGGTTTTCCTATTTTATTTCTTCCTTCAGAAATGAGTTCTCTTTCATTAAGGAGCCCTGATGTTGAACTTCCATCTCCCACAGCTTGTAAATAACTGTAAAACTCATCTTTCCCTCCTATTTTTCGATAATATTCTTCTCCTTTTTCTTGGATATAAAGTTGAGTAGCTTTGTATATAGCATCCATAATTTGTTGCTGTTCTACAAGCTTAAAATTTTCTAATTCTTTTAATTGATTAGCACGTTCAAAAAATGAGAGGTTAGGATTCAATAATTCGATGACTTTACCTATAGGCTCATCTTTTTCATTTCGATATCGCTTTGCTTTATCAGGAAGCTCAACCGTTAGTTTATCTATAAAATGGAGGTAAACCTTATTGGATATCCCTTCTACTTTTATTTCATCTTTACGTTTTAATTCTCTATATAATGATTGCAATGCCAGCTTAGAAGCAAGTTCGGATAATAAACCATTTTCTACACTTGAAAACTCATAAGTATTAATTTCTAATAGGGAAGGCTCGTAAATAATATGTTGTTCAATAGAATCAAAGTCAACAATAGAGTCAAGCCGTTTTTTAGCTTTAAATTTAAAATAAACGGTATCTCCTTTATAGTGGAATAGGTCTCCGATTGTTCGTTTTAGTGTAGGGCTTTTTTCGGCAACATGATACAAGTATGCTCTTTCTTCTGAAGAAAGCATTACATTTTGCCCCCAAAAAGAGTTTGATAGTGAAAATAAGAAGCTAAAAAGTATAAATAAGCGCATATTTTAATTAAATCTACACGCTAGTATAACATAAATTATGCTAAAAGTTACTGATATGGTTGAAAAGTCGATTAGTTGTTTAACAAAATGTGATATATAAGCTCTTGAATTGATAACAATCATTTTAATTTGTGGTTAATTCAGTGTATGCGCTTATACCTATTTAAGGTAAATAAATTAGTTTGTTCATTATTGAACTATACTAATATTACATTACAAAGCATATCAATAATAGAATAGTATTCGTAATTACACTTAAACCAAACATTCTAACACACCATTTAGCTGGGCATTGTGCTATAAATGCCGCATTTGAAGCCATTGTTACAATAGTGCATAAAGCTAAGACAACCATCGAGTTTTGCATTAAGGCTAGCATAGAAGCAACAGAACCATAACAACTTTGAAAAGTAATCATGAGTGTCATTGCTCCAAAGCGATTTTCTTCATAATAAATTACTTGTCTTTCAATAAAGGTTTTATCTTTTTTCATAGTTGAAGGGATAATAAAATATAAGTGTTTTTGCATTTATTGATTAGCTTTTAGAGCTTCTATTTGTTGTTGTTGTTCTTTAATTGCTTC
>JAUHZI010000027.1 GCA_030426105.1 Bacteroidia bacterium
AAAGGTGCTTAAAGTCGTAAGTTTTGATAATTATTTGTTTCAAAAAGAATTGAAAAAATCAATTCGATATGTAAAGAAAGAGGACTTATCTAAATTTTATGTTTGGTGCTTAGCTTCTTTTGCAATGTACAATGATATTATTGTTGATGCATTCGAAGCAGTTTAAAAAAAACAGTTAATTGAAGGATTTTTTGAAAATCCAATTAAATTTTAAAGAGCAGTATAGAATATTCTATACTGCTTTTTTATTTTTGTAGAAGATGAGAAAGGCTTTGTTATTTTTTTTGATTTTTACTTTTATTAAAGTTAGTATTGGGCAATACGATACATTACCTGAGGTAGAGATTGAGGCTAACAAAATTAATCGTCCATCAAGTACTTATAAGGTAATCCCTTTGACGCTTTCAGAAGGTAATACTCTTAATAGAGTTTTATCAGAGAATACATCGATATATATAAAGTCCTATGGTGTAGGAAACTTATCTACTGTTTCGATTAGAGGGGGAAGTGCAAGTCAAACACAGATAATATGGAATGGTTTTTCAATTAATTCTCCAACTTTAGGGCAAACGGATTTGTCAATTACCTCTACTTCTTTAGTTGATGTTGCAGCTGTTCACCTTGGAGCAAGTAGTATAGTGAACTCTAGTGGTGGGTTAGGTGGAGCAATCCAATTATCGCATGAAACAACATTTAATAAACGTCTCGAATTAGATCTTGTAAAAGAGTTGGGGAGTTTTGGTATTGATAATACGACTTTAAAATTAAAAATAGGAAATGAAAAGTGGCAGTTTTATACTGGCTTGGCAAAAAAGCATGCTGATAACGATTTTGAGTATCTAGATTTTTTAATGAAGGAGCCCCAAATCATTCGTCAAACTAATGCTAAATATGATCAAATAGAACTGGCTCAGAATATATATTATAACTTATCTTTAAATCATCGTTTAAGTTTAAAAACAAATTTTACAGCCTCACAACGTTTAATTCCTTCAATAATGGGGGTGAAGACTAGAGGCGAAAGACAAAAAGATGAAAATGTTAAAACAACATTAGAATGGAGTTATAATAAGGATAAGTATTTTCAGCAAATTGCTATGGGATATTTTGGAGACTTTTTAAATTACATTGATACAGCAAGTAGTATTGACTCAAGAGTACAAACGAAAGCATATAAAGGATATTATAAAGGGAAATACTATTTGAATGATTCAACTCAATTAAGGTTGTCATTAAATACCGAGCAAATTGTAGCTCAATCCTCAGGTTTTGATAAAGAGAAAATACAAAATCGAAACGCATTATTTCTAGAGTTTTATCAAAAACTTAAGCATAATTTTTCCTATACGGCTTCTTTGCGAAAAGAATTTATTTCAGGGGTTAATGTCCCACTAGTCCCTGCTCTTTCACTTAACTGGACTAAGAATGAACACCATCGGTTTTTGTTTTCTGTAGCAAAGAATTTTAGGGCCCCTACTTTAAATGATTTGTATTGGTCTCCAGGAGGGAATCCAGAATTAAAACCCGAAGAAGGAGGGTTAACAGAATTAGGGTATGAATACCATAAGAAAACATTCAGTTTGGGGTTAACATCTTACTATTCTTTAATTCAAAACTGGATTCAATGGCTCCCTTTTCATGGTGGGTACTGGAAGCCTCAAAATATAAAAGAAGTAGAATCTTATGGAGTGGAATTTAATGGTTCAAAAAAGATAAAACTAAAACCCTTGACCATTGAAGTTAAAGGTAGTTATAATTTAGTCTTCTCAAAGAATAGGAAGTCAGTTATAGTTGATGATGTTTCGGTTGGGAAACAATTAATATACGTACCTAGAAATTCAGCAAATTTATTGATGAAAGTCGGCTATAGGTCAGCTTTTCTTAGTTACCAGCAAAACTATAGAGGGGCAGCATTTATTGATGTTGCTAATACTGTTTATATGCCTTACTTTATGCCTACTACTTTAAGTTTAGGTTGGAAGGTCTCCAATAAAACAGCAAAAAATAGATTGGAGGTTATAGCAAGTATTGTTAATTTGTACGGTGAAGAATATCAGGTGATTGCAAATAGGCCAATGCCAGGTAGATATTATACTTTAACAGCAAAAGTGAATTTTAAAAAGTAGAATAAGAATGTTGAAGAATCAAATAATAGATCGATATAAAGTTCAGCGATTTTTTTTGTTGCTACTGAATCAATGGAAGACCATACTCTTTTTATTAGTTGGATTGACTTTTTTTAATTGTAAGAAGAAAGAAGTAGGACCGCAAAGAATTGATGGAGCTCCTTATCATCAAGAAATAGGGAGTAAGGTTGTTATAGGTTGTGAAGGAAACTTTGGATGGGGAAATGCTTCTATGTCTGTCTACAATACAGAAACAAAGGTAAATACAAATCAAGTTTTTAATACACAAAATAACCTTCCGTTAGGAGATGTCTTTCAGTCAGCTACATTATTTAATGGAGACCTATTTGTTGTAGTCAATAACTCAAGTAAAATCGAAATTGTAGATACAGTTAATTTCCTTTCAAAGGGAACCATAACTGGACTTACAAGCCCACGTTATTTTTTAGGGATCTCTTCAACCAAAGCTTATGTGACAGACTTGTATGCTGATGCAATAACTATCGTTAACCCGTCTACTTTTCAAGTTACAGGATCTATTCCTGTTTCAGATTGGACAGAACAATTGTTACTGTTAGATCAAACAGCATATGTTACTCAAAAGGGGTCTAATCAAGTTTTATTAATTGATGTTGCTACAGATGTTGTAGTAGATTCCATAACAGTTGGACGAGAACCCAACAGTTTGGTATTGGATGCATTTAATAATCTATGGGTTTTATGTAGTGGGGGTGTTAATGAGGTCACTCCTTCATTGGTTCAAGTGAATACCGTGACAAATACCATAATGAAGGAACTTTTTTTTAACTCTCCAGCAGAATCACCTAATAATTTGCAAATTGATACGAGTAAAACACAGTTGAT
Organism: Bacteroidia bacterium; assembly: GCA_030426105.1. Lineage (GTDB taxonomy): Bacteria > Bacteroidota > Bacteroidia > Flavobacteriales_D > Parvicellaceae > S010-51. The sequence continues at coordinate 2,991 of JAUHZI010000027.1, forward strand.
GTATTTAAATGGAGACCTTTTTCAGCAATCTATATCAGCAACAGCAATCAATACAAGTCCAATTCTTAATGCAGGAAATACGGTGTATTACGGATTAGGAGTTAATCCATATAATAGTGAAATATACTTGTCAGATGCTATAGATTATGTTCAGGCAGGGAAAGTATATCGCTATTCTTTTGCAATGGATTTAATAGATGATTTTACAACAGGTATTATTCCACAAGATTTTACTTTTTTAGAAAACTAGTGACGATGTGGAGGGTGGTTAGGAGGTCCATGATGATGTCCGCCAGGAGGAGGACCTTTAGGTTTTTCTTCAGTGAATTCTCCCATGAGACATCTTCCTACATATGGGTAGCTGTCTGTGACGAAGTACATATATTTTCCATTAACTTCAATTCCATTACATTGATCTAAATCTCCCAACCCTTCTTGGTATTCCCAGTCAGATACAAATGTCCCGTCAGGGTGAGTGTTGTTGAGGTGTTTGTTAATTGTTTCCTTTGGGTTTTTGTAAGAACAAATATCTCCTGTTCTTGACGTTTCCGATAAGTGATAACTAGGCTTGTATTTTCCACTTTTTGAGTAGTAAATAGGAAAACCATCATGTGCAAAACCAACGTGAATTAAATCTTTTCCTTTGTCTAATAATTCCACAAGTCCTGTAGGAACACCATGATAATGATATGCACCTGTAGGTTGTACATGGGCATGATTATCATCTAAGCCTAGATCAATTAAATCTTGAAAAGCTTCTACTTTATAATGCTCACCAGTTTCGCAGGTAAAAAATTCACCAGTCTCAGGTTCAAATTTAACTCCATTTAAAGCAATGCCTGGTTCTCTTGCCCATTTTGCCTTTCCTGTAAATTTAGGCTCTAAAGGGAAGTTATATATGTTTTTCTGAGCAGAAATTTTATTGGGGTTTCCTTGATTAGGAAACTGACCAGTTAGGTGATTTGGAAGAGAATTGGTCTTCATAATACGTTTTTTTCCCTTTATGGAAACACTTGTTTGTGTTCCATACTTATCATCTTTGATGGTGTATTCATCCCAAAAATCTAATAACTTTAAATCTGTTATAGTTGTTTTTTTAGAATGATTGGTAATGGTAGCTGCGGTGTTATCTGAACTGCAGTTAGACAATAAAGTACTTAAGATAAAAAGCAATAGGAATGAAAATGCAACTTTAATCATGGTGAATGTTTTTTATCATTTAGACGTCTTTAAATGATGATATCCTTCGCTATTATTCTATATAAAGAATCTGAAGGTGAATATAAAAGAAGTAGATGAGTTTAGATACTTAATTTTGAGCACTTATATATACCTCATTTTCATGATGATATTCTTGTCTTTATTGGAAAAATCAAATTTAAAATCATCAAAAGTAGGTTCAGTTACACCTTTGTGATAGTAATTAGAGAAAGCAAAACCTTCTGTTGGGATAAAGAAGGTAAAGTTCATTTTCCAATTCTTATCTTCATCATCCATAAGAGCTATACCATAGGTGTTTGGAGTTAGGTTATCTAAATGAGTATGCAATGTCCCATTTTTGACAGCTTTTTTAGGTACAGCTTTCCATATGATGGGTTGCTTAGATTGATAGTTTTCTTCATTGGTATATACGCCAATTAAAAACTGTCCTTTGTTATTTTTAATATCGGTAATAGTAATGTTGAGTGTCTGGGAATAACAACATAAAGAAACAATTAGAAAAGTGATAATAAAAAAGACCGTTTTCATTTATAAATATCTCATTTTCATAACAACAGTTTGATTGTCAGATCCAAGTTCAAAATCAAAGTCATAAAACTTAGGTTTACTCATCCCTGTGTGGTAATAATTTGAAAAAGCAAACCCTTCTTTAGGTAAAATTAAGCCATAAGTCATTTCACGATCAAAATCTTCATCATCTAACAATGCTATTCCATAGGTTCCAGGAACTAGGCCTTCTACTTTTGTAGATATTTTCCCATTTTTAACATCTGTTTTATATACCGTTAGCTTTTTGACAGCCTTTTCATTAGCATAATCATCCTGATTAGTGTATATTCCTAACAAGAGTTGTCCCTTATTATTCCTAATATTGGTAAATTCAATAGTTAATGTTTGGGCATATAGAGAAAATGTTGCCACAATTAAAATTAATGTAAGTGCGAAGTATTTTTTCATGTCATATAAACTAAACAAACCAGTATTGGGTTGTATCAATTTCAAAAAACTTTTGTTTTTCTTTCCATTCTTTAAATGCCGTTTTAAATAAACTAGTCATTTCTCTGTCTTGCAAAAAATAGCTTTTTGGTTTGTCTTTAACGAGAAGGTGTTGTTTAATATTGTCTTTTAAATAATCTTTCCAAAAAGCTTTAGCATGTGCTTTTATTTCTTTCTCTTCCACTGCTCTAAACTCTAAAATAGTTTTTGCTGCGTATTTGGCATCAGAAGTATAGTCTTCGCCTCTTTCTAGAATTTCAACTAGTTCACCATCCGATTTGTTAGCATATGTCTTAAGTAGTGACATTTCTTCGTTCTTTATTCAAATTTGAAAAGTACGCTGTTCTTGAATTAAAGTCTTGATTGTTTTCTATAGGAGTGTGAATAGAACTAAAAATATCCATAAACTCTTCAGTATGATTTTTTGGTCGTCCAGTTTTAATATCAAAATGTACTAAGTTTACCCAGTTTAAAGCTTTTAAGTGAGTCTTGTTTAAATCCCACATTTTCATTTCAATGAATAGATGTTTATTTCCAAAATCTAAGACTTGAGACTCAATTAAAATATCTTCATTGACATTAGCAGGGATTAAATAACTAATAAGGTTACTTGTTACAACCCAACCTAAATTATCATTAAATGCTAATTCTCCTGTTTTGATGCCAAAATTAGCTTCAAATTGATCCTCTCGTGCATTTACAAAATAATCTAAATACCTAGCATTGTTAAGGTGTCTAAAAGGATCAGAATCTTGAAAGCGAACTTGATAAGTTGATTGTAAAATATTTGATTTATTTTCCATTGTTTTTAGCGATATGTTTATCTAATAAAGAATTTGCTTGTTTGTTAAATTGGTTTTGAAAGAAAGATGTACCACCAATTAAAGATCCTACTAAACCAAAAGCTTGTTTTGACCATTTTTTAAAACTGAAATGATCAGTATGTTTGATGATTTTTCCATCTTTAAATTCAAATTCTGCATCGATTATATTGTGAACTTTTTTTCCTGTAGCAGAAAAAGTATACCAGGCTTCCCAGTGTGCTTTACCAGTTTGTTCATTGGCTTCGATTCCAGAAAAATCCATTTTTAAATCTTTTCCTGAAATACAAAGCATTTCCCACATAGCCCCAGCTCGTTCTCCTTGCAGAATTCCAAAAGCGGGATCCTCAAAGACTATATCTTTGTGATAGCATTCAGCCATAGTTTTAGGGTCTTTTGCTTTGAAAGCAGTATAAAATTTTGTCAAAAGTGCGTTATTGTCCATAAGAGTTAATTACCTTTGGTTTATGCTTACGAATATAAACAAATATCCTGTTTGTTTTAAAATAACTTGAAAATGAGATTTTTAATACTATTCCTGGTCACTCCTTTTATTTTCTATTCACAAACTCCTCAAGAATTTGGTAAAGAGATTGTAAAAACTCTAGCATCTCCTGAGTTTTATGGTAGAGGATATGTTAATGATGGGAGCAAAATTGCAGCAGACTTTGTCGTTAAAAAATTTAAAGAATATGGTGTAAAACCTTATGGTAATGATTATAAACAACCCTTTAATATAACTGTGAATACCTTTCCTACAGTGGTAGAAATGACTATTGATGGAAAAGTATTAGAAACAGGAAAGGACTTTGTTGTATCTCCAATTTCTGGAAGTTGTAAAGGGGAGTATATTCCATTTTGGATTGATAGTACGAACTTCCCAAAAGTGATAGATGACCTAAAGTCCATGAGAATGAATGGCACAACAGCTTTTATAATGGATAAAAAGGGAATAACCAATAAAGATACTTTGGCATTATTCAATGAATTAAAATATTACTTATCTACACTGGGGCCTGTAGTCACAATAGAAGAAGAAAAATTCACATGGTCTGTAGGCCATCAAGAGGCTCCTAATGCTATTGTTGCAGTCTTGCGAAAGTATATTTCTAAGTCCATAAAGAAACTAACATTCAAAATTGAAAACAAGTTAGAAGAAAATTATGAATTAGCAAATGTTATAGGGGTTATAGAAGGAAAATGTAAGAAGAAAAATATTGTGATTTCGTCTCATTATGATCATCTAGGAATGATGGGACAACAAACTTACTTTCCTGGAGCGAATGACAATGGGAGTGGAACAGCTATGTTCCTTTATTTAGCTAAATATTATTCAACTCATAAACCTAAATATAATATTGTGTTTATGTCATTTGCTGCTGAAGAAGCAGGGATTTTAGGGTCTAAATACTATACCGAAAACCCAATCTTTCCATTGGAGGATATCAAGTTTTTAGTGAACTTAGATTTAGCTGGAACAGGGGAAGAGGGAATAACTGTAGTTAATGCAACACTTCATAAAAAGGAGTTTAAAAAATTGGGGAAACTTAATTTGAAGAATAACTACTTAGAAAAAGTAAAGTTAAGGGGGCCTGCAGCAAATTCTGATCATTATTTCTTTACCAAGAAAGGAGTGCCTGCCTTTTTTATCTATACAAATGGAGGAATTAAGGCTTATCATGATGTATATGATAAATCAGAAACATTACCTCTAACAGAATTTAATGATTACAGTAAGTTGTTAATAGCGTTTATAAAAAAGCTATAACATCATTTTTAAATTTAGAGCATTCTCTGTGATTTTTGAAAAGATGTAATAATTAGAAGCCTCCTAGAATATATTTAGTAACTTTAGGCTTCTAAAATTACAGAAATCATGACAAGAATAGGATTAAATGAAAAGCTAGAGGCTGCTAGCTCAATATATCTAATAGAAAAAAAAGAAGATTTACCAACCGATGTTTGTACATCTAAGGAGTTAGATTATATAAGTCAGACTTTGAAGGATGATTTTAATTATGCTGTTGTAAATCAATATGATCGTCAACTTGTAATTGTTAAAGTTGCAAATGAGAACTCATATCAAAATATAGAAAAAGCAAGAAAAGCTGGAGCTAAGATTTTAGGTGTATTGAATGGGGCTAAAGTCGAAAGTGCAGAAATAATTAGAGCAAATGCGTCTGATGCTTATTTGGTTGCAGTTGCTGAAGGGATGGCTTTGGCAAATTATCAGTTTTTAAAATATTTTAAAGACGCAGATAAAAAACGCAACACTCTTAATACAATAAATATTGTTTCTGATTCTATTGATCAACAGAATGTAAATGAGTTAATTGCTGGAGTTGAGGCGAATTCGTGGGCAAAAGACATGGTGAATGAACCTTTGTCATATTTAACAGCCACTGAGTTAGCTAATCAGATAGTAGAAAAAACCACTCCTCTAGGTGTTAAAGTTGAGGTTTTAGATCAACTGAAAATAGAAACATTAAAAATGGGAGGTTTATTAGCTGTAAATCAAGGAAGTTTGGATCCAGCTACTTTTACAATCATGGAATGGAAGCCAGAAAATGCTAGGAATACAAAACCTATTGTATTAGTAGGAAAAGGAATTGTATATGATACAGGAGGACTGAGTTTAAAACCTACTGCAAATTCAATGGACTTTATGAAGTCTGATATGGGGGGAGCGGCTGCAATGGCTGGAGCTATTTATGCTGTAGCTAAGGCTAATGTTCCTGTTCATGTAGTTGGATTGATTCCTGCAACTGATAACCGTCCTAGTGGAAATGCATATGCTCCAGGTGATGTTATTAATATGTATAATGGTCTTACTGTTGAGGTATTGAATACTGATGCAGAAGGGAGAATGGTAATGGCTGATGCTTTAAGTTATGCTAAGAAGTATGATCCAGAACTCGTAATTGATGCTGCGACACTTACTGGTGCAGCTGTTGCAGCTTTAGGCCCTGAAGCTTCAGCAATTATGGGGACAGCTGGAGAAAAAACTATGGAGGGGTTAAAAACAGCCGGCTTTAGCACGTATGAAAGAGTAGTGGAGTTTCCTTTCTTTGAAGAATATGGGGAGTATTTAAAATCTGATATTGCCGATTTAAAAAATATTGGAGGTCCATTGGCTGGTACGATTACAGCAGGGAAATTTCTTGAAAACTTTACCGATTATCCATGGATTCATGTAGATATTGCACCAACTGCATGGAGTAAAGCTGCAAAAGATTATACCCCAAAAGGAGCAACGGCTAGTGGTGTTCGATTGTTCTTTGAATTTATTAAGAATTATGCAAAATAATTATGAGTAATATAAAAGAAAATATTACAGTAGGAATCTCAGTTGGAGATATAAATGGAGTTGGAATGGAGGTTATCATGAAAACATTAAGAGATAACCGAGTAATGGAAAATATTACCGTTGTTGTTTATGGATCAACTCGTCTGGCATCTTACTACAAAAAAACTTTAGGATTTAACCAGTTTAATTTTGTTAAAACGGATAGTGCTGAAAAAGCCAAACCTAATAAAGCAAACTTAATTAATGTTTGGGATGATGAGGTAAAGATTACAATGGGTGAATCTACCGAAGATGGAGGAACCTATGCTTTAAAGTCATTGGAAGCTGCAACTGAAGATCTAGCTGGAGGAAAAATAGATGTATTGGTAACAGCTCCAATTAATAAGTATAATATCCAGAGCGAGCAATTTAACTTCCCAGGTCATACAGAATATTTAACGCAATATGCAAATGCTGATGAGTCATTGATGTTCATGATTGACGAAGGGTTGAGAATAGGTGTTGCAACTAATCATATTCCATTAAAAGAAGTATCTGAAGTGTTAACGAAAGAGTTGATTGAAGATAAAGTTAGACTGATGGTAGCCTCTCTGAAAAAAGACTTTGGAATAGAAGAACCAACCATTGCTGTTTTGGGATTAAATCCGCATGCAGGTGATGATGGGTTATTAGGAGACGAAGAAGAAGAAGTAATTATTCCAGCACTTGAAAGCCTCAATGAAGAAGGTATTATGGCTTATGGGCCATACGCTGCAGACGGTATTTTTGGCTCTGGAAACTATAATAAGTTTGATGCTGTTTTAGCAATGTATCATGATCAAGGATTAGTTCCTTTTAAAGCATTGTCTGGAGGGAATGGGGTTAACTTTACTGCTGGATTACCAATTGTAAGAACATCTCCTGATCATGGAACCGCTTTTGATATTGTAGGCAAAGGAAAAGCTTCTGAAGCGTCTTTTAGAAATGCATTATTTACGGCAGTAGATGTGTTTAGAAATCGACAACATTACAAAACAATAACGGCCAATCCACTACCTATTAAAGAACATAAGAAAGAACATAATAGAAAATAAAAAAAGGCTTGAGTATACTCAAGCCTTTTTAGTTCACACAATATTGTTATTTAAAAATTATTTCAAGTAAGAAGATAACATCCAAAGTGTTTTTTCAGATTCTGAAATATAATCACTCATTAAACTAGCAGTCCCTTCATCTTCAGCGTCACCTGCTAAGGTCAAAATTTCGCGCTCTTTTAAGATGATTGTAGAAAAGTTGTTGACGATTATTTTAATGCCTTCTATACCATTTGTAATGCCTTTTTCAGCTTTTATATCTGAATGATTAAGATAATCTTCAAATGTATGTAATGGTTCTCCTTCTAATGTTAGAATACGCTCTGCAATTTCATCAACTTTAATTACTGCGTCATTATAAAATTCTTCAAACTTTAAATGGAGTTCGAAAAATTCTCGTCCTTTGATATTCCAATGTAGACCTCTTAGATTTTGATAAAATAGTTGGTAGTCCGCTAAAAGTAAGTTGAGTTTGTGGCTTAGTTCTTCTGCTTTTGCTTTATTGATTCCAATTAGGTTGTTCATGATTTATTGTATTTATGATTTGTTGATACAAAGGTTATGAAAGATAAAGCATAAATCAAATTGATTGTTTTTATGTAGGTATAAATAATATTTATACCTGAATCCATTGCACAATAAAGTTAGTTATAGACGGAAGCTGATAATTGTAGTTTGCGACACTTACAGGAGAATTATGTGCAGCAGGAAGTTTTTCTTTTGCGTTGATTTGTTCAGTTTCTTTTACCAAAGTCATTTTATAAATTCCGTCATTAATTGCTTCAACCTTATTGATGATTCCTTCAGATGTAATCATGTTTTGATCAAAGTAGACTTCAGCAGTTTCTTTTTCGAAATCAATATCAAAAGTAGTAATGCCATTTATTTTCCTCATTTCTTTTTCAATAACACCTTTACATCCATGTTCACATACCATTCCTTCAATTTCGAAGTTGGCAATCATGTTTTTGGGAGCTTTAGGTGAGTTATCATTAGTACATGAAAAAGTAAAAAGGATTGCAGTCAAAATGAATATAGTGATCGTTTTAATCATAGCGCTAAGTATTAATTGATGCGAAATTAATCAAAATAGCTAAAATTAATGTTTAACTATTGCTTTTTAACAATTCTTAAAAAGATAGTAATTACCTTTGCCCTTCAAAAATAATAAGATGTCAGAAACACTTAAATCATGGCTACTACTGATATTACTTTCATGTGTATGGGGGAGTTCTTTTGTATTGATTAAGATTGGGTTATTTGACGGAAATGGAGAAGTGCGTTTGCCAGCAGATCAGCTAGGAGCATTGAGAGTTGCTTTTGCTTTTTTGGCTCTAATTCCAATTCTTATCGGGAGCCTTAAATATTTAAATAAAAATAATTTTATTTTTCTACTGATAGCAGGTATATGTGGGAATGGGTTACCTGCTTTTCTTTTTGCCTATGCTGAAACGACTTTAAATAGCTCCATTACTGGGATGTTAAACTCTTTAGTTCCTTTGTTTACTATTATTATTGGAGCTATTTTCTTTAGCTTCAAAATAAAAAAAATACATTTAATAGGTATAGCTGTGGCAGTATTAGGAACTTTTTTAATTGTTCAAGAAAAATTAGTTGGAGTAACAATTACAGGAGCAATGCTTTTACCATTTCTAGCATTAATACTTGCTACCATGTGTTATGCAACGAGTTTAAATGTAATAAAATATAAGTTGGTAGAAGTTAAATCAACAGCAATAACGGCATTATCATTTTTTATGATTTCACCAATAGCTGTTGGTTATTTATTAAGTACAGATTTTATTAGCCGTATACAAACCCAAGAAAATATTTTACCTGGAGTAGGGGCTATCCTAGTTCTTGCTATTGTGGGAACTGCTACAGCAGTATTACTGTTTAATAAATTGATCAAAATGAGTTCACCAATTTTTGCATCATCAGTTACCTATTTTATTCCAATTGTTGCGATTATAATTGGGTGGATAATTGGAGAGTCAATATCCTTACTTCAGTTATTAGGGATGGGAGTTTTAATAGTAGGAGTTTTGATTATTAATAAAGTGAAATAGCAATTATAAAACTGTTGTTAGAGAACAATTTTAATACTTTTTTTCTTTAGGGTGTGTAAGTACATTTTTAATAAGTTCGTCAACTATATGTTCAACAGCAGGACATATAGTAGCGTTTTTCATCAATAGTGGTAACATCTTTTTTTGTGAACGCATTCCAGTCAATGGATAATCAGAACAAGCTTTAGGTCTTACGTCATAAATTGAGCAGTAATTGTCACTCCCTAAAAAAGCACAAGGAACTTGTTTGAGAACGTAATCGTTATCTTCATCAATTCTAAGGTATTCATCGACAAAATGACCAGGTTTCATCCTAAGATGTTTGGAGATACGGCTTATGTCTTTACTAGTAAAGAGAGGGCCTGTTGTTTTACAACAATTTGCGCAATCAAGACAGTCTATTACTTTAAAAGCTCTTTCATCAGCTTTATTAATAATACGATCTAATTCTCCATCCTTTTTCTGTTTTAGCTGTCGAATTAGTTTATTATTACGGTTATTAATTGCTTTTTTGCTTAATGGTTTAGCTTTGTTGTTTTTAGACATAAGGTAGAGAAGCTTTTATTTTCTTGCGTCTTGGTTGAATTGCCTCACTTTTAAATAGCGCATAAAAACAGACATGCTAGATAGTGTGCAAAGAATAAAACCAGTTAACCCATCTAGAACTCCTAATTTTAAAAAGTAATCTTGGAAAAAGCGAAAAGCAGGTTTTATTAAGAAATGGAATAAAGTAGGTTTTTCACCTCTGTTGGCTCTATCTGTACCACTCATTGTTGTATACCTATCCCATTTTTCTAAGTAATGAAATATGTCTTTGAATGTATAGTGAACAAGTTTGTTATTCAATGTTCCTACAGAGCCATCGCAAATCACTTCTGCGTGAACACTTTTGTTCTCATAACGACAATTATCACGTTTGAAAAGTCGAATAACTTTATCTCCTTGCCAACCAGAATATTTGATTTCAGATCCCATAAAGAAGTTTCTGCGTTTAATCCAAAATGCTGCATGGGGCTCTGATTTTTGTTTTAAGATGTTTTGTATTTCATCTTTCAGTTTTTCATCTACACGCTCATCAGCATCTAATAAGAAAATCCATTCATATTGAGCTTGAGGAATAGTCCAGTTTTTTTGAGAAGCAGAATGTTCGTATTCACGTTGTAGTATTCTTGCTCCTTTCTCTTTTGCTATTTCTACTGTATTGTCTGTACTGTATGAATCAACAACAATAATCTCATCAGCCCATTCTACAGATTGTATAGCAGCTTCGATGTTGTGTGCTTCATTAAAAGTCGGTATTATAGCAGTTACTTTTTGCATAGTTTGCCAGCAAAGATATGTTTTTTATTACTTTTACAGTAAGAATTTATTTATGAAGATTAGCGGTTTTACTTTTATCAAGAATGGGGATAAATTATATATTCCAACAAAAGAATCTATTTTATCAATTTTACCAATATGTGATGAGTTTGTTATTGCCTTGGGAGATTGTGATGAAGATGATAGAACTGAAGCGCTAATAAACTCAATAGATTCACCAAAAATTAAAATTGTAAGAACAGTTTGGGATACGAAAGCATATCCAAAGAATACAGAGTTTGCACATCAAACTGATATCGCTAAAGCATATTGTACAGGGGATTGGTTGTTTTATTTACAATGTGATGAAGCGATTCATGAAAATGATTTATCTACCATTCGAAAAGCATGTGAACAAGAATTAGAAAATATTCAAGTTGATGGCTTTCTGTTTAAGTATCTTCATTTTTGGGGTGATTATCAGCATTATCATTTGTCTCACGTTTGGTATAACAGAGAGATTAGAATTATTAGAAATTTACCTGAGATCCATTCTTGGAAAGATGCCCAAAGTTTTAGAAAGTTTACTTCTTGGAATGGAGGTTTTGAAGATTATCAAAGAAAAGAAGGAACTGAAAAGTTAAAGGTAAAAGAATTGGATGTACATGTTTACCATTACGGTTATGTGCGACCTCCAATTTTAATGACTAAGAAACGAAAAGTAAGTTCAACGTCATATCATGGAGAGGGAGCTGAAGAAGCGAGTTCTGTCCCTGACTTATATGATTATGGACCTTTAAATAAGCTCACTGTTTTTAAAGGTTCACATCCAGCGACGATGAAGGATTGGATTGCAATGTTTAATTGGGGAAATCAACTACAATATTCAGGAAAAAGAAATCCCAATCGTCCTATTTTAAAACACGAAAAGCCTAAATACGTTTTTTTATCTTGGCTAGAAAATACTTTTCGAAATGGAAGACCTATAGGAGGGTTTAAAAATTACGAGATTATAAAGTAATTTTTGTTGTAGATTTCATACCGTTCTTATCTATTAAAACAGCATTATATAATCCTGTAGCTAGCCCTGAAGCGTCAAGAATATACTGATGAGTTCCTTTGTTTTCATTAAACAATTCTTGTTGTTTAATGATTTTTCCACTCAAATCAACTAGTAAAAACTGATAAGTTGTGTTGGGTGTTTCAGATGTGATTTCAATAAATATATTGCTATTGTTAATTGGTGAAAATACATAAGTATTAGAGTTATCCGCACAGTTCTTCACAGCGATAATTTCTGAATGTAAATCATTCGTCTCCCCTTCTACAATTAAGCGGTAATAACTTTGGTCAATGTATGGATTACGGTCAATGAAGTTAAAAGTACTTTCATTATTTAGAGCGTTAGCAGTCCCAATAGTTGTAAAGTTGAAACCATCTAAACTTTTTTGAACAATGTATGTAGAGTTTTCGGTGTTACTAACCTCCCATGATAAATGTATAGAAGCATTGTCACAATTTCCATCAAAATAGTTTAAAGAAAGTGGAAGAGGGTGGTCATAGTCGGTAAGTGTCCATGCTCTATAAAATTCAGATGCTGCGATATTTACTCCTGTTACACTTCTGTTTCCTGCGGTACCAGTTACTGTTCCCCAAATTCCAGCTGAACCACTGTGGCTTCCTTCCCAATGATTATTGGAAGTGTTGAAACGTTGTGCTCCTAGATTTGTAATATTCAATAAGTTAGGTGCGCCAGTTTCAGTTGCATCATCATTAAAGCCAAATGATAATAACACAGCAGGCTTTGTTGTGTAATTTTCAGCGTCAATAATCCAAAAACGATCGACAACCCAGTTTTTATTGTCTAAGTTCCCAGAAGATGATTGAAAGTGTGTAACGCCTGATGCCCAAGGTAAGTTGTCATCATCAGTTTCATAAGTTGAAAATAAAAAATCTCCAGACCCTACTCCAGCAGCAGTTGTCTGAACAGTTAATGGAATCTTTTGTTCTGTACCACCAACTCCAGTTGTAAATGGGACTGTATATGCTCCAGTACTAGTTCCAATATTCCATTTTACATAGTTGTATTCATCCTCTGAAATAATATTTCCTCCAGAACCTTGAGTAATAATCCCATTGGCATTAGGTTGATTTACTACCACATACACAGGCGTACCAACAGTCCCGCCATTAAGGACGACATATGGGTTGTCTTTCAAAATTAAAGCATTGTTTTGGGCGCTAATTTTGAAGCAACTAAATAGTAAAATGATATGTAATGCAATGTATTTCACAGCTATAGAGAAAGCAAGTTAGCTTTTTTAAGGCTAAAAACAAAACAATTAAGGCTGCAACCCTAATTTTTTCTTAACTAATGGTAAAATGTTATCTTCAGTATTTTTTGCATATATAATATGACCAAAACTAACATCAGTAATATAATCATAGTTGTTTTCAGCTGCTACTGCATCAATTGCGTTTTGCATTTTTTGTCGAATAGGAGTATATAGCTCTTCTTTTTTCTTGTTTAATTCGGCATCAGCTTGTTTAGGGAAGTTTTTTAAAGTTTCCTGTTCTTTTAATAAAGCATCAATTTTTTCTTTACGAATTAATTCACTCATTGAAGAACTATCTCTTTTATAACCGGCAACACCTATTTCGAACTGTTTTTGTTTTTGTTGCAAATACCCAACAAATTCATTTTTCATTTTTGTTAATGTAGAGTCTGCACTTGCTTTTTCAGGCATAGCTTGCCATAATTGCGTTGTGTTGATGTATCCAACTTTAGATTTAATATTATTGCTTTTAGCAGCAACTAAAATAATTAAAGCTAAGAATCCAGCAGTGAATAATGCTGTAGTGTAAGAGGTTGACTTCATAAATTTATATCTTTGTGTTCAAATCAATTATTTTGAGAACAAATATCAAATATAATTCCAATATAAACGAATTAAACAATCTGTTTTTTAAAAATGGGACTAATTTTTTGTATTTAAATGACTGTTTAACTGGTAGTGGATATTTTGCTATTGGTGAAAAAGAGGTGTTTGAAGTTGGAAGAGATCAAGATGTTGATTTCAAAGCTTTAAATCAGTTTGTTGCTCAGGATGGTGTCTGGAAGTTTGGGTTTATATCTTATGATTTAAAAAATGATTTCGAAAGTTTAAGTTCAAACAATATAGATAATTTATATTTTCCAAAGTTACATTTTTTTATTCCTCAAACATTGATTGAAATTAAGACTGGTCAATTTAATTTGATATACGGAAATGCTGATTATATTAAGCAATTAGACTTGTTTTTTAAAGAGCAAGAGGAACATCAAATAACAATAGAATCACGTCTTACAAAAGCTGATTATTTAGAGCGAATTAGAACATTGCAAGAGGAAATTAATTGGGGGAATATCTATGAAGTTAATTTCTGTTATGAATTTTATAAAAAAGGAGTGTTGGTTAATCCTGTGGCATTGTATAATGCTTTAATGCCTCATACAAAAGCTCCTTTTTCTGCAATTGGAAAGTTCGATGATAAATATGTAGTAAGCGCCAGTCCAGAACGTTTTATAAAAAAAGAAGGAAAAAAAATAACTTCACAACCAATAAAAGGGACAATTAGAAGAGGGGAGAATCAAGAAGAAGATCAAGCGCTAAAAAACGAATTAAAAAGCAATCCAAAAGAAAGAAGTGAGAATATTATGATTGTTGATTTAGTTCGAAATGATTTATCTCAAATTGCTGATTTTGAATCTGTAAAAGTGGAAGAGTTGTGTGAGATTTATTCTTTTGAGTCTGTTCACCAAATGATCTCTACTATAAGTTGTGAGCTAACTGAAAAGGTAGAGTTCTCCGATATTCTAGGAGCAACTTTTCCTATGGGATCGATGACTGGTGCCCCAAAAATAAGAGCAATGGAGTTAATAGAAAGAGAAGAATTAACAAGAAGAGGACTTTATTCAGGGTCTATTGGGTATATCAAGCCAAATGGTGATTTTGATTTTAATGTGATTATACGCTCATTTTTATACAATAGTAGTGAAAGTTATTTATCGGCAATGGTAGGAGGAGCGATTACTGCAAAGAGTAATCCAGAACAAGAACATGAGGAAACCTTGGTGAAAATAGCCCCTTTATTAAAAGCTATTCGTTCATGAAAACACTAAACAAACTTATTGTTACTGAACTGGGACGACTGGATGCCGATTTTCGTGCAAGGTCATACCTTTTGGCTGTAAGCGGAGGGAGTGATTCTGTTTGCTTATTTCATGCTTTTAAAACCTTGGGACTTAATTTTAATGTAGCCCATTGTAATTTCAATTTAAGAGGAGAAGAGTCAGATGGAGATGAAGCCTTTGTTAGAGATTTGATAGAAGGAAGAGGTATAGGAGGATATTTTACTAGTTTCCAAACGGCAACTTTTGCTAAAAAAAACAAACTGTCGATTCAAGAAGCAGCCCGAAAATTAAGGTATGATTGGTTTGAGAGTATTGCTCAACAGAATAGGATTGATTACATTGTGACAGCACACCATCAGGATGACTTGTTGGAAACCATTTTGATTAATTTAACAAGAGGAACAGGTATTTCTGGGTTAAAAGGGATTCCTAGCCAATCGGGGAGAGTTATTAGACCTATGCTTAACATCTCCAAACAAACAATTGATACATATATTGCTACTTCAAGCATACAGTATAGGCATGATAGTAGTAATGATAGCTTGAAATATAGTCGAAACTTTTTGAGGCATAAGGTTATCCCAATTTTGGATAATGTCCATCAAAATGCTAAAAAAGGAATGCTTTCAACGGTAGAAAATATGGAGTCAGTAGACGCTTATCTTTCTCAAAAGTTAAATGATGATAGCTTAAAATTTGTCGAAGAAGGGAAAGTAACGAAAGTAAAAAACATTACAATACATTCTTTTTATTTTGTTTATCACGTACTGTCAAAATATGGCTTTACCAAGAGTCAGGTTAACAACATTATGAGTTCGACTCAGAAAGGAAGATTGTTTTACTCACAAGATTTTCGTCTATTAAAAGAAGAAGATAATTTAATTATTCAGCGGAATGAAGAAAGGAGTTTGAAAGAAAACTACATTTTAGATGCTTATGGAAGTTATCAAACCCCTTTTTCAATAGCTATAGAAACATATGAAGGAAATCAGGCGAGGATAGCTTTTAGTGATAATGTTGCTTGGATTGATGCTTCAAAAGTTAGTTTCCCTTTTATTTTAAGGAAATGGAGAGAAGGAGACTTTTTTCAACCTTTAGGGATGAAAGGGAAAAAGAAATTAAGTGATTTTTTTATAGATATAAAGTTGAATCAGTTTGAAAAAGAAGCTGTTTGGGTATTGGAAAGCAATGGACAGATTTGTTGGGTTGTAGGAAAAAGATTAAGTAATGAAGTAAAAATAAGTCCTCAAACAACAAAAGTTATAAAAATTGTAACCAAACAGTAAAAGATTACGTACGCTACTTTACCGCATTATCTAAAACACTAAAAATACACTAACACTTTATGGAAAATATGACTCTTACACCTGTACGTATCGAAAAAGAAGAAATATCAAATCTTATCTTTCCGAAAACTCCAGTTGATAAAACCCCAGATGAATTAAAAGTATTAAAGCACTCCTTGAGAAGAGCAATGATTTTGGGAAACTTACATCATTCTAAAATAAAAATTGTTTTTGAAGACGATAAAGGGCTTAAAGAGGTTTTTACAACGGTTTGGGCTGTAGGTGATAAAAATATTGTTTTAAAACAAGGAACTGTAATTCCTATCAATAGAATTGTAAGTATCATATAGACGCAATTCACGAAACTTTGTTCGTATATCTTTTATAATAATTTTCTTTGTAACCAGTTTGATATTAACTTTATGTTAAGAAGCTGTTTTATATAAGAAAAGTAAAACAAATGAAGTAAGAGAGGAAAGAAGTAATGGTTTTACTTTTTGTAGAAGATATTGAACAATGAAAAAAATAATTATATACCTTATATTTTTACCTTTTAGTCTATTTGGTCAAGGAGACTATATTGTTGATTTTTATGGTTTAGATTCAACAAATTATGCATTTGTTAATACCAATAACCTTGTAGAGGAACGATGGGATATGCTGGCTCAGCCTAACTTTTGGAAGCAGGTGATGCTATTACATCAAGACTCTTGCTTAATTAATATTGCTGCAACGAGAGAGGTTCTAGGAAAAGATTCTTTTATAAAATGGAAAGCTCAAACCGAAGATCAAAAGTTGGCATATAAAGATAGTGTTAGAAAAGCTTTCCATTTAGACTCAACAGAAAAAATATATGTTACATCAGGGAAGAGCCATTTTTATGAGTTTGAAAAAGTAATTCCAAGTATAAGTAAGGCAATTCCCATTTTTAAAAAGTACGATACTGATCCTTGGTACGCTCAAGCTATTTTATTAATCGAAAGCCCAGGAAAAATTGAGTATTCTAATGTTGGAGCTTATGGACCTTTTCAATTGATGAAATCTGTTGCTCGTAGTCACGGTCTTATTGTAAATAAAGTAAAAGATGAGCGAAAAGATTTTGATAAATCAGCCATGGGGGCAGCTAGTCTATTGCGAAAAACCTGTATTCCTGAAGCAAGGAGAATCTTAAAGAAAAATCAAATAGAGTTTGATGAGGATGAAGTGTGGTTTAAGCTTTTTGTATTGCATATTTACCATGCAGGTGCAGGAAATGTAGGTGGTTTAGTTTCTTCTTTCAAAGATAAGCCAAGTGGTCAAAAGTTGATTACTAAAATGTGGCAGTCAGAATGGGGAGGGTTTAAAAATGCATCTCAAAATTATTCACAAGTGGCGTTGGCCGCAATGCTAAATCTTCATGATATTATTTATTCAAATTGTAGCGTGTTGTATAGTTGTGATTTAAATGAATTATAGAAAAAAAGAAGCGAAGGAAAATATATTCTTATAAAAATAGTTTTAATGCTACATATTCTTAATTTTGTGTACTTTCCTCTAAAAGGAGTAGGCTAAATACAAACTATTTTTATGAAATCTATTCAAACTTTTCAAACTTTATCTATTTTAATTCCTGCATATAATGAGGAAAAAACGATTCATTTAATCTTGGATAAGGTCAGAGCTGTTTCTTTAGTTAATGAGATTAAAAAAGAGGTTATCATTGTAAATGATTGTTCAAAAGATAATACCATCGAGGCTGTAGAACGTTATAAAGTTCAATATCCTGATTTTCCGATTCAGTTGTATAGTCAAGAGGTTAATAAAGGTAAGGGAGCTGCAATACATAAAGCTATTGAAAAAGCTACTGGAGATTATTTGATTATTCAAGATGCAGATTTAGAATATGACCCAGAAGAGTATAATGATTTATTAAAGCCTGTGATTAGTGGATTTGCTGATGTGGTTTATGGCTCACGTTTTATGGGGGGGAATCCTCATAGGATTTTGTTTTATTGGCACAGTATTGGGAATAAATTTCTAACAGGGTTATCTAACATGTTTACCAATTTGAATTTAACAGATATGGAAACGTGTTATAAATTAATTAGAACAGATATAGCTCAAAGTCTACAGCTAAAGGAGCAACGTTTTGGGTTTGAACCTGAGTTAACAGCAAAGCTATCTAGAGTTAAAAATATTAGGATATACGAAGTAGGAATATCTTATTACGGAAGAACCTATGAAGAGGGCAAAAAAATAGGGTGGAGAGATGGCTTTAGAGCAATCTATTGTATTTTGAAATATAATATTTTCTCTAAATAATAGGCCAAGTTTCCGAACTAAAGTGCTTTCTATAGCTCTGTTTCTACAACTTGAATAACCTCATAAGTATTTTTATTATAGATGTATGAGATTAAAGAGAGGTTGTCAGCGTTGTAAGTGCTATCTGTATTGTTGTCAGGTAGTTCCATAGCAAAGTCATTATAAATTTTATCTCCAGAATTTAAGGAGCTACCTAGGCTAGTTCCCCATGCACCATTAACTGTCCCGCTCAATACATTGTGATGGTGGTACTCTTCATCAACAGTACTGTTACCCATTTTTTGTGGAGCAACAACAGTTTGCCTTATAAGATATATCACAATAGCGTGCTCTTCATTTAGGTTACTCAAAAACTCACTTTCTGTATGAACAAATAATCCTCTTGTTTGTGGGTAATGGTTAATTTGGACTTGTAATCCAGCTTTAGGTGTGTTTGTAAGAGTTGAGTTCGTCTCGTTAACCCATGTCGTTGACAGGTACCATAGTGTATTTCCTAAGCCATTACTTTGACGATTTATTGTGCCAATAGGGTTAGAGAAAAAACCTGGTATTTCTTCAACATAAGTATTCCCTTCCTCTGTTCTAAAATCAGTTGGGAATTCTGGAAGTTCAGGGGCTTGAAATGCACTAGCTGTCCCAGCGTGTATTGATGCAATAAAAACCCTACCAGGATTAGCGTCTTCTAACCCTTTTGCTACCAACGCAGCAGCAGGACAGTTGTTACAAGTATGTCCTGTGTAATCTTCTAACAAAACATTTTGTTGGACATTTGTATTGGGATTCCAAGTTGGCCAATTATAATTTGATGAATCCCCATTAGGAAATAAATCCCAGTTTAGTCCCCCTATTTTTTTAGGAATAGGTTGCTCTATTCGATCACATGAATAGAATCCAATGAAAAGTAATAGAAGGGAAGTCAGTAAAGTGTGTTTAGAAAAATGCATAATATTAAAAGCTTGAGGTTAGGGTAAAAGTTAAACCATTAGAGGCAGGAACAGTTCGGCATACACCTCCTACACAGAAGACACCTGCTCTTTGTCTACCATATTGTAATGAAAATCTATGAGAGCCACTCACATACCCAACGTTTCCAAGTAGATAATGTATTTGAAGATTCTCATCTTTATTTCCATAATTATATTGATCTAATATAGCGAAAGACCAATGTGGACTGATGGTATATTCTAATTGAGCGAACGCCCAGTTCCCTTGATCTTGTTGTGTCCATAGGTGTTGAAGTTCAGTTCTTAAAGCATGTTTAGGTTTGAGCTTAATTGTAAAGTCGGTTACAGCAATGTGAGCGAATATTTTTTCATGGTGTTTAGCAACAAGAATAGCCCTGTCTTCAAAAATAAAGTTAAAGTATTTGAAGCTTGTTTTAAACTTTTTGTTGATTTTTCGTTTAACCTCAATATTAAAGTCTTGGACCAAAATACTGTCACTCATTTGAAATAAACGGGTTTGATAGCTTTTTCTCGCGCCGTCCATATCGTTAATAAATATTCGTTCAGGAACATATGCTGTAGCAAAATTCAAGGAAACAGAAGTCCCGTATTTTCCGCCTATTTTAGTTTTCTTAGGGATCTTGTAAATGATATCAGCTTGGAAAGCTATTTCACCTTGAGCGTTAGTTGCATATGGGTAAAGAGTAGAAGCTAAGTTATAGGTGTGCTGTTGCGTTAGAGCAGGTATAAAGCCTATCATTAAATCGGTTGGCCCAGTCGAAACATTAGTTGAACGCCATAGCATATTGTCGTTATGTTTAGCGCTAAAATCAATTCCTAATCCTTTTCTTGAATAACCAAAGTTTAAGAGAAGCCCTTCTCCATTTTTATAGATATAGTTGAAGTTTGTATCTTGGTCATAAGGGTAGGGATCATTTTCTTTATAAATGTATTCCCCAGAAAATCTAAATTTACCATATCTCATATTTACTCTCCCACCATATGCTCCTACATTTCTAGGGAGAATAAATTCGTCGGTTTTGTTGTCATTATTGTACTTACTAACGAAGCTACCACCAACCTCTATTTGTAGTTTTGAATCAACCATAAGGCTATCAAATAGCTCATTTATATTGATCGCTCCATCTAAACCACGAACTATACCGTTTCCATTTTCAAAACCGTTATTAAATTGAAAACGTTGTTTGCCTATTAATCCTTTTAAGTAAATCCCTTTGTATGGGTTATATTTAACGCCAATACCATCCAAAGCATTGTCAATACCTAAGTTGCGTTCCTCATAACTTCTCAAAATCATTCCGCTTCCAAATTGCTCATAGAAATTCCCTACGGTTACACTTAAATTTTCCTTTTTCCAACTCACATACCTATAACCAAGGCCAGTACCATTAAATGTTGTTGGGTAACCAGATAGAGGGTTAAGGTATGATTCATAACGAATACCAGCGGCAAAGTCTCCTCTATTGTAGTTGATATTTGTAAAAGAATTAAGCCCCATTTTAAAGTCAGGTAGAGCAGCGTCAATTAAAGTATCTTCATTATATAATTGAGCCATAACCTGAACATTACCACTGATTCTACCGAGGTCTAATTGTTTTTGTTCTTGACCAAAAAATGCTTGCCCTTTAAAAAAGACAAGCATTATAATAAGTTGTTTAATGAGTTTTAAGTTCATCGAATTATTTTAGTGTGCGTATTTCTTTATTTGTTCATACAGTTCTTCTTCATCACCATCTGAATAATTATTGTGATCCCATACAATGTTTCCTTTTCCATCAATTAGAAAAGTGTGAGGAACATTATTAACATTCATCGCTCTTTTTAACTCGCCGTTAGGATCTAGCAATACTTCGTATTCCCAGCCTTGGCTGTTTACATAAGGTTCTACTCTTCCTGTAGAACGAGAATTGTCGATAGAAACAGCGATCAATTTAACTCCTGTTTCTTCTTGCCAATCTTCGTATTCCTCAGCAATCGTATTTAATTCTGTTTTACAAGGTTTACACCAAGTAGCCCAAAAACTGATTACAATTGGATTCCCATTGTTAGATATAGTTGAAAGATCGATGGTTTTGCCTTCAATAGTCTTTAATTTAACTGTTGGTAACTTTTTATTTTGGGCAAAAGTACTAACAGATGTAAATAATAATAGTATTGCTATTGTAATAATGTTTTTCATAGTATAATGTTTTTAGTTTAAGCGTATTTCAAAAACTAAGCCAAATTTAGTATAAACTTATAAATAAAAAGTAAAAAGTTAAGAAGTTTTAAGAAGGATTCTTGGAATCCTAAAAAAAGCCAAATCTAGGATTCCAAGAGTGTTATCATATTTTAGGTTAATTTAACATTACTTTATTTTATATTTGTTGTTAAGACACACATTTAACCGATTTTTTAAAAATAATTATGAAAAAACAATTACTAAGTTCAGTTACAGCATTGTTGTCAGCTTCGGCATTGATGGCACAGTTGCCAGTAAGTCAGACAGCAGCAAATAAAAATGTTGTTCTAGAGGAATTCACAGGAATCTATTGTGGGTATTGCCCAGATGGTCATAAGATTGCTAATAACATTAAAGCAGCTAATCCAGATGATGTTGTATTAATCAATGTACACGTAGGGGGATATGCAGCTCCAGATGCTGGGGATCCTGATTTTAGAACTCCATTTGGTACAGCAATCGTTAATCAAACAGATTTACAAGGGTATCCTGCAGGAACAGTAAATAGGCATTTATTTTCTGGTTCTTCTCAGCAAGGAGGAAGTGGAACCGCTCAAGGGAGAAGTACTTGGAGTTCGACTTCATCAACAATTCTTTCAGAGTCTGCATATGCTAATGTTGCATTGCAAGCATCTTTGGATGTCCAAACAAGAGAGATTACAGTTGATGTTGAAGTTTATTATACAGGAAATGGAGCAG
>JAUHZI010000184.1 GCA_030426105.1 Bacteroidia bacterium
GGATACCCTACTAAATCTAATGCATACAACTGCTCCCCCCTTTCTACTAGAAGATCAATCGTAACACCTGCGACCTCCCTAGCTACAAAAATTGTTACCTCCAATTCTTTTAACCAGTCTTTGACTTCGTTTAAGAAATAATCCAATGAACTGGTTGTTTCAAAATTATCTGGCTCCTCATTTTTTATTGAACGAATGTATCGATGTAATAAATGGTAAGAATCATGGGGTACAGTATCGACAGAAAGATAAATATATTGTCTTTTTCGGGCACGAGTTATTGCGACATTAAAAACATCTTCTTTATTTAGATAGGTATAAACATTACTAGCGGTATTCTGATCTACAGTAAACGATAGGTGTACTTCATCTCTTTCTTCTCCTTGAAAATGAAAAGGTGTTCCAACTAATAGGTCTATTCGATTTAACTCCTCCACCCTAAAAGCTGTACTAACTTGTTTTTGAATTTCTTTGACTTGATTGGCAAATGGAGAAATAATACCCACACTATATTGCTCATTCTTAAGAGAAAGGTTCTGCTTTATTTTATTGAAAATGGCATCTATTTCCTCCTGATTTACGCCATTATTTTTTCGTTTTCCATTACTGTATTGAATTTCGACATTCTCTTCTAAATCATTTTTTGATTTGAAGGTCATAATGTTTAGCGAATTATTATAAAATTCCTCATTACTAAATTCAACAATATCTGGCATACTACGATAATGTTCATCTAAATAATGAACTTGATTTTGAGCTGTGATGGTCTCCATTACGACATCCAAAATACTCGTGTTTCGATAATCTAATAATTTAGAGGTAAACTTTTCTACGCCATATTTTTCTGCTAACTCTTGCTGAGCATTATATGAAAGAAAAGAAACATGCCTCAACTGTTTGGGATCTCCAACAACAACAGCTCTTTTTCCTCGAAACAATAAAGGAATGGAACTCGCAATATCACACTGCGTCGCTTCATCCATTACAACTAAATCAAAAACTCCATCCTGAAGTGGTAAGTATTGATTGAGCTCTTTTAAGTTGACTAGCCAAATAGGAAAGGCTTTTAATACTTTTCTGAAATCTAAAGAATAAAACAAAGACTCTTTTTCTATACCTGAATCCGATTCAATTACCTTAACCATTTTTTTGAAAACTTCTCTGGTTTGAGTATCTCTTATCGCCTCTGCTATCCTCAGATTGGAAACACAAAGCAATAAATGCTTCATCCATTCTTTTTTTAATTCGATTTTATTAGCCAAATCGCCTATATCTCTTTCTAGGTCTTCAAGATTCTTCATTGTCCTACTTTTAAAGAACAATTTGATTTTTTTTGACCAATTATCTTCTGATAATAGTAGTTCTGTTACCTC
This sequence comes from Bacteroidia bacterium, assembly GCA_030426105.1. GTDB lineage: Bacteria > Bacteroidota > Bacteroidia > Flavobacteriales_D > Parvicellaceae > S010-51. The sequence continues at coordinate 1,374 of JAUHZI010000184.1, forward strand.
TAATTCATCATTTGACTTTTCCTTAATCTTTTCTTCTAACTTAAATATTGAAGTGTTAATCTTTTTTAATGATTTATTCTGAGCTTTAACCTCACGTTTTAAATAATCATAAAGATTATCATCATCTATACCGTTCAAGATGTCTTTAAACTTATTTAATAATTTCCTTACAAAATACTTTTCCCCACCTGAAATGATATTTTCTTTAGCAAAGAAGTCTTTGTCTAACTTTTCAGCGATAACCTTAAGGGCTTGATCATTTTTGGAGGCTATTAGCACAGACTTCCCGTTTGCTATTGCGTCTACAGCAATACTAGCTATAGTGAATGACTTTCCTGTACCTGGAGGACCAACTGCTAATGTAATATTATTCTGATAAGCAGATTTTATAATATTTTGTTGAGGGGTGCTCAAGTTAACAGGTACATGAATTGTTTCTTTTGACTCTGCCGTGATATTATAGTTCGTCCCCAAAAATAGACTCTCTATTAACTGTGGATAAAACTTATTTTCTAGGGCAATGTCTTTGAGCTCTGCCAATACACCTCTACTAGCAGTAGGCTTTTTTAATAGCACTAATCCTATTGCAGGAAGCAGTCGATTAATGACCTTTGTTTTCATTGCTTCCTTTAGTCTCTTCTCAGAAAAGAAACGGCTTGATTCTTGAAAGCTAGAATAATCTATGGCTATAAATTTTTCTTCCAACAACCTTAATCTCTTTTTAGCATCTGGTATTCTCCAAATTGATTGGAGTTGTCTATCAATTGTTTCCTCAGCTAATTCGGGCTGTAATTCTTGAATTACCTTAAGTGCAGTAGGATTCACAATTGTTTGTTTAGTTGTTTGTGAAACGCTATAATTAGGAGCTTCAAATTTTAATACTAGTGGAGTTAAGAAAAGTGGTATACTTGCTACCTTGTTTCTTCCTAATACTTTTACTTTTGCTTTCAAAAAATAAGAACACGCATATAAATCTAACTCTTTTTCATACACCCTCAGCTTTTTCGAAACAGCATCTCCCCATTCAAAATTAACTTTCTGAACAGTTTCTTTATCAAAAAGAATTTTAGAAGAAGATAAAATTAATCGGTTTGTAATTTGTTTGGAGTAAAAGTCAAATACTTCGAGTTGTTTATTATCCGACTCGTAACACTCCCGATAATATGCGATTAGTTGCTGTAAGGTAAAATCAAACTTCATTTACCTCAAAAATAAAAATTAATTAAAAAGAATCCTAAAAAACGCCTTAAGTAAACTATACTTCTCCCAACCAATCAAAAGCTTCTTTAACGGATTTAAAGAATTGTGTTGGAACCCCTACTTCTACCCTCGTATGATAATATTTTGAATTCAATCGCTGGGCAATTGCTTTTGTTACTAAAGCTACAGCTATCGTATTCTCATTTTTGTATTTATTTTCATTTAAATAAGTCATCGCCTCTAGATTAGTCACTGTTGTTGGAGGTATTTCCAAGACCAACTTTATTTTTCCATTTACAGCGACATAATCCACTAGAATTTGGATAATTTCTCGCATTTCATTTTTCCCTACTTCTATTCCTTTATTGTAGCAAAAATGAATTAGATTCTTTGAAATTATCTTAATTGTTCCAAAACGTAATGTTCTAGTTTCCATAACTTATACTCTTTAGGGTACTCTCTAGCGCAATATTAATAATAAATCCACAATAAACTACACCAAAACGGCAATTAACACCTATTTAACTTAACTTTTGTTAAAACACTACGCTTTTACATACAATAATAACATTTACGATTTACAAACTTTTCAATTATATTTGTTATTAATAAATTAGACCCTATGAAACTTCTAACACTCTCAATTTTAGTGATTGGTCAAATTGTTGTTTTTTCTCAATATTTTCAACAAGAAGTAAATACTACTATAGACGTTCAATTGAATGATTCATTACATGAATTGAACGCTTTTGAAGAAATTGAATATATCAACAACTCCAAAGATACACTTACATTTATTTATTTTCACCTATGGCCCAATGCTTATAAAAACAATTCAACAGCATTGGCTGAGCAACTGGAGCAAGCGGGGGAATTAACGTTTCACTTTTCTCCTGATAACAACAGAGGCTATATAGACTCTTTAGATTTTAGAATCGATAAGCAAAGTTTGAGACTTGAATACGATGAAAATATTGACTATGTAAAAGTATATTTAAACAATCCACTTCTTCCAAATGAAAAAGTTAAGCTAACAACTCCTTTTAGAGTTAAAATTCCTTATGGGAATATTTCTAGGTTAGGCCATTTGGGACAAGCTTATCAACTCACTCAATGGTTTCCCAAACCTGCTGTATATGATGAAAATGGATGGAATGTAATGCCTTACCTGAGTCAAGGGGAGTTTTATTCTGAATACGGAAGTTATGATGTAAAAATTACACTTCCTGAAAATTATGTTGTTGGCGCAACAGGAGATTTGGTTAACGGAGAGCAAGAGTTAGAATGGCTGAATAAAAAAGCTAAGAAGACACAATTATTAATTGACAATGGTGGTTACAAAGAGTACACAGATATGAGCACCCCCAAAAGCTCAAAAAAATTAAAAACACTGCACTACCACCAAGATAACGTTCACGACTTTGCTTTTTTCGTTGATAAAAGGTGGCACGTCTTAAAAGGGGAAGTTACCCTACCTTTTTCTCAACGAAAGGTAACGACTTGGGCTATGTTTACCAATAATGAATTTCATTTATGGAAAGATGCGATTGCTTATTTAGATAGTTCCATTTATTACTATTCACTTTGGACAGGAGAATACCCTTATAATCAAGTAACTGCGATTGACGGAGCGCTTACTGCTGGAGCAGGAATGGAATATCCTAATGTTACAGTTATTGGAACCTCTTACACCGCTTCGGCACTCGAACAAGTTATTATTCATGAAGTTGGACACAACTGGTTTTATGGGATTCTAGGATCTAATGAACGAAAACATGCTTGGATGGACGAAGGAATGAACTCTTATACTGAGAATAGAACAACTGAGACTTTACACCCTAATTCAGGTATTGGAATGGTTAATGAAAACATTGCTAAAAAAATAGGTTTAAATCAGTACAATGCTAGAGGTTTACACGACTTATCGTATTTATATGCTGCTCGAAGAAACTATGATCAACCTATTGAAACTCCTGCATCTCTATTTACTCCTACCAATTATGGTACAATGATTTACTCTAAAACAGCTATCGGCTTTGATTATTTATTGGCTTACTTAGGTGATTCTTTATTTAACAGTTGTATGCATACTTATTTTGACGAATGGAAATTTAAACACCCACAGCCTAAAGATGTTCGTGCTATATTTGAGCGTGTTTCTAAAAAAGATTTAAGTTGGTTTTTTGATGATTACATTCAAACAACCCAAAAGATTGACTATAAAATGGGAGGGTATAACAGAAGTACCAATACTCTTACTGTAAAAAACAATGGTAGCATTGCTGCTCCAATATCTATTTATGGAGTTGATAAAAATGATAGCATTCTATTTTCTCAATGGTCCGATGGGTTTATTGGTAAACAACATTTTTCACTTCCTAAAACAGCACATAAACTTATTTTAGATTATCATAGAGATATTCCAGAAATTAATCGTACTAATGATGTGATTAAAACTCGAGGAATTTTAAGAAAATCTCAACCTCTAAAATTTAAGCTTCTAGGAGAAATCGAAAACAGAGATTACTATACTATTAATTACCTTCCTGTATTTGGATGGAATGAAACCGATCAAGGAATGTTAGGAATGTCTTTCTATAACACAACTTTTCCTGAAAAAAAATTAGAATGGTTAGCGATGCCGATGTATTCTTTTAAAAATAAAGCGATAACAGGCTTGGGATCTATTTATTATAATTGGTACCCAACTCCAATATTTAGAAAGGTAAGTTTAGGTTACGAAGCTAAGTCTTTTTCTTATACTGAGCAATTATCTCATAATAAC
>JAUHZI010000185.1 GCA_030426105.1 Bacteroidia bacterium
GAACCTACGAAGGCTTAGCCAGCAGATTTACAGTCTGCCCTCGTTGACCGCTTGAGTATCTCCCCAACAATTCTACTTAAAGAACTTGAGAGCCAATGGAGGGACTCGAACCCACGACCTGCTGATTACAAATCAGCTGCTCTAGCCAGCTGAGCTACATTGGCAATTTTATTATATTTCTTTCTAAGAACGTATCCCTTTGTTTAAAAAGGTCTGCAAATGTAAGAATAACTTTTACATCTACAAACCTTTTTTCAAAAAAAAATGATTTTTTTTTACTTTTTATTTTGAATGAAGCTTTTCTTTATACTTTACTAACTGTCTTCTCAACGCCTCAACCGACTCATCTGCAGCCTCTTCGAAAGACTTACATTGCTTTTTCGCAAAGATCTCTTTCCCTGGTAATAAAATTTTAATTTCTACTGTTTTATTTTCAAAAGACTCCGACTTTTCTACTTTCAAAAATGATTCTGCCCCTACAATATTATCAAAATACTGTTCTAACTTCCCTACTCTTTCTTCTACAAATGCAACTAATTTTTTGTCTGCATCAAAATTTACTGATTGAATCTTTATATCCATATTGTTTAATTTTTTTAATCACCACTTCTTGGGTGAGCTTGTTTATATATACCTTTTAACTTCTCAATTGAATTATGAGTATAAACTTGTGTAGCTGACAAATCGGAATGACCTAATATTTCTTTTATCGCGTTTAGGTCAGCTCCCGCATTCAACATCTGGGTCGCAAATGTATGCCTTAACACATGAGGGCTCTTATCTTTTTGAGTTGTTACTAGACTAAGATAATATTTTACCTTTCTAAAAACAAACTTTTCATATAATTTATCCCCCTTATCGGTCACCAATAAAAATGAATTATTCTTATCGGAAAACCCTTCATTACGTTTACTAATTATATATGTATTCAACATCTTTATTAAACTTTCAGATAAAGGAATATACCTCTCCTTATTTCTTTTCCCTATAACTTTAAGTGTATCAGAATTAACATCTGATTCTTTTAAATTAATCAATTCACTCAATCGCATCCCTGTGAAATAAAACAAATATATTATGGTTTTATCACGAACTCCAACGAACCCATCTTCAAAAACATCATCAAACAACAAGCGATCCATCTCATTTTTACGAACAAAAGAGGGGGTTCTTTTGGCCGTTTTTAACACTTTAATATTTTGTACTGGCGACGCCTCCAACTCGCCTTTCTGCAATAAAAATCGATAAAGAGACTTAACTGCACTCAATTTTCTATTCACAGATCTTTCTGCTATACCCTCCTCTAGCAGTTCAACCAACCAACTTCTTACCTCTCTTTCTTCAGCCCCAACTATTGAGCTATCTCCTCTTAATAAATATTCTGAATATTGAGTCAAATCTTTTTTATACGCTAACAATGTGTGAACAGAAAACCTCCGTTCATTTTTTAAATAACTATAAAAAAGCTCTAACATATCCATTGCTATACTCTGTCTTTTACTAAAATTAGGCAAAAAAAAAGAGAAAGGTTGACCTTTCTCTTTTTTAATTATATAATTAATCTATAAAACTATACTAAGCTTCTTCTCTTCTTAAAGTTTCGATGTACGAAGCTTTGATGATTTGCTGTCTTCTTTCAACAGAAGGCTTAGTAAACTGTTTACGAGAACGTAATTCTCTTAAAACTTTAGTTCTATCAAATTTCTTTTTGTATCTCTTAAGAGCTCTTTCAATTGACTCTCCTTCTTTTACTGGTATTTGTAACATATCTAATACTAATTTTCTATAATCTAAAACCCTTGATTTTTAATAAGGAAGTGCAAAGATAGCACGAATTTTATTTAATCAAAACTTTTTAACCAAATTTAATTGTTTTTTTCACATTTCCACTTTTTTTTAACCATTTTGAAAAGCATCGCTTAAGTTTGTACTTACTTTTACACAATATGGAAAATCAAAGACCTATAACAGATTGGCTCCCTACAACCATGAAGGAAGTCAAAAAAAGAGACTGGGATGAACTTGACGTTGTTCTTATTTCTGGAGACTCCTATGTTGATCACCCATCATTTGGAACAGCTGTTATAGGGCGTATCATTGAAGACGAAGGCTTTAAAGTCGCAATTTTAGCACAACCTAACTGGACAGATGACTTAAGAGATTTCAAAAAATTCGGAAAACCTAAATATTTCTTTGGAATCACTTCTGGATGCATGGACTCAATGGTAAATCATTATACTGCTAGTAAGCGAAAACGATCTACTGATGCTTACACAGCTGGAGGTCAATCAGGACATCGTCCAGACTATGCAGTGAGCACCTACTCAAAAATCATCAAAGATCTTTATCCAGACACCCCTATTCTAATTGGAGGAATTGAAGCATCTCTAAGAAGGGTTACACATTATGATTATTGGTCTGATCAACTTGCTCCTTCTATTTTATCTAGTAGCTTAGCAGACTTATTAGTTTATGGCATGGGTGAACAACCTTTGAGAGAAGTTCTACAATTACTAAAAAAAGGCGTACCATTCCACCAATTAACCATGGTAAAGCAAACTGCTTACCTAAGGCCTAAAATAGATAGCATCCCCAAAAACAAAAACTGGGAAGACATTACCCTAAATTCTCATGAAAAGTGTTTAAAAGATAAAAAAGCATTTGCTTCTAATTTTAAACACATTGAACAAGAATCGAACAAAACATTTGCTAAACGCATTATACAAGAAGTAAGCCACAACAACCTCATCATCAACCCTCCTTTTCAAACAATGACAGAAAAGGAAATTGACCATTCTTTTGACCTACCTTACACAAGACTTCCTCACCCTAAATACAAAAAACGTGGAACGATTCCAGCTTATGAAATGATTAAATTCTCGATTAATATGCATCGAGGATGTTTTGGGGGCTGTAGTTTTTGCACAATATCTGCTCATCAAGGAAAGTTTATTGCCAGCCGTTCAGAAAACTCTATACTAAAAGAGGTTAATCAAGTTACAGAAATGAACGATTTTAAAGGTTATATTTCTGATATTGGAGGCCCTTCGGCCAACATGTATAAACTAAAAGGCAAGGATTTAGCAATTTGTGATAAATGTGTTGCTCCATCTTGCATTCACCCTGTAATATGCTCCAATTTAGATACTGACCACAGCGCTATGACTGCTTTATACCAGAAAGTTGATGCTCATCCAAAAGTAAAGAAAGCATTTGTAGGAAGTGGAATTCGTTATGACTTACTAACTCCGAGCTATAACAAAAAAGGAGATCAAGAGTCTATGTTGCAATACATGACCCAACTTCAAAAGAGACATGTCTCTGGTCGTTTGAAAGTTGCACCTGAACATACAGCTTCAGACACCTTAAGATTAATGAGAAAGCCATCTTTTGATCATTTTAAATCCTTCAAAAAGATTTATGATAAAATTGACGATAAATTTAATTTAAATCAGAAACTAATCCCCTATTTTATCTCAAGTCATCCTGGTTGTGAGGAGGAAGATATGGCTAATTTAGCTGTAGAGACCAAAGAATTAGGGTTTGAGCTAGAACAAGTGCAAGATTTTACTCCAACACCAATGACCGTTGCCACAGTTATTTACTATTCTGGTTATCATCCATATACCCTAAAGCCATACTACACGCCTAAGTCAAAAAAGGAAAAACAAAAGCAACACCGCTTTTTCTTTTGGTATAAAAAGGAGAATCAAGACTGGATAAAAAGCAAGTTAGTAAATGCTAAAGACAATACTCTTTTAGATCGTTTACTTAAAAAGGACAACAATAAACCAAAATGGTTAAAGGATAAACACAATCAGAACTCTAACCCCATAAATAAAAAGTCAAAGGCGTTTAGAAAGAAAAACAAAAAACGTTAAACATTTAAGGTTAAAACAGGAACTTTAGCATGATTTACTAAGACCTCTGTTGTTCTAAACTCTACTATACTTTTTAGCAAGCCATATTGATGATTTGAGACAGCTATCAAGTCAACGTCATTAAGGTTGGCATAACTTAACACTCCATCTTCAACTGTAAAATGATTATAAATTTCAACAGAGTAATTCTTCAACCCATGGTCCAGAGCCACTTTTGAGATCCTTTCAGTACAAGACGTTGTATCTTCAAAGTAATGAGGTGTATTTATATAGAGCAAATGAATATTGGCATCTAAATAACCTGCCAATATTTTAACTTGCTCTAGATTATCATTCTCTGACTCAACTTTAAAATCCGAAGCATAAATTACATCATCAACTTTAAATCCGCCATCACCAGCTTTGCGCAGACTCAAAACTGGGCAGGGAGCATTACGTGTTACCCATTGTGTAACTGAACCTACAAAAGCTTCTTTCAATCCGCTGGCACCGTTTGTCCCCATTACGATTAAACTTGCATCTACTTTCTTTGCTTCTTCCAATATTTTTTCAGCAGAATTTCCAAACAACATCACAGACGAAGTTTTTATTCCTCTATTAGCTCCTTCTTGCTCAATTCCTGAGACAGCCTCTTTGAAACGGTTATCACCATTGGTTTCGGTAACAACTTTTGGCAATTTTGGCAATAGAGGAAAAGATTCAACAGCTTCAGAAAAGTGCTGTTCAGATTCCCATTTAAAGATTGTATCACTGACAACGTGAACTATTCTTAGCTCGGCACTAAACAATTTTGCCAAACTAAACGCTACTTCTTTTGCTTCATTTGCACATTCGGAAAAATCTGTGGGGAATAAAATGGTATTCATAGTCTAATTTTTATGGGATAATTCAAATATACTTATTTTATTTTTCATAAAATGTAACAAAAATCATGAAAACTATCACTCAATAAATATATGCCATCATTTAATCTCAAAAGTATTATAGGATTTTTTATATTTGTCTATGAACTAACCCCAACTTATAAAGCTTAAACAACGAAAAAGACATGGCATTAAAACAGTCACTACAACATAAATTACTTCAAAAACTTTCTCCTCAGCAAATTCAACTTATGAAATTGCTTCAAGTTCCTACCATAGAACTAGAGCAACGAATTAAACAAGAAATTGAAGAAAATCCAGCATTAGAAGAAGGTATAGAAGAGCTCAACAATGAGGACAAAGACTTGAATAATACAGAAGAGCTTGACCTAAGTAAAGAAGATTTGGATGATTCAAGAGATGATTTTAACATTGATGATTACCTCGATGATGAAACTCCATCTTACAAAACCTCCTCTAATAACTACAGTGCTGATGATGATGAGAAAGCAGTGCCTCTTTCTGGTGGCGCAACTTTTCAAGAATTATTAGAAAAACAGGTTGAGTTAAGAATAAAAGATGAGACTCAAATAGAAATTGCTTACCAAATTAT
>JAUHZI010000186.1 GCA_030426105.1 Bacteroidia bacterium
CTAGTTTCGGATGGACCTCAGTATATACTTATGAAGAAAACTTAGCTAATGGGGTAAAAGAAGATGGATGGGCACCAGCAACTAATATAACCAATGACTTAAGTTTTGAAAAAGGGCATAGAGTATACATTGGTACAGGAAACTTCAATGTGTCTGTAAAGGGTGCAATTAATTTTGGAAATCAAACTGTTACGTTAGATTATCAAAACACCTTACCATCAGAGATTGCTGCAGATGAAGATCAAAAAGGTTGGAACCTAATAGGTAATCCATACCCTTGCCCAATTGATTGGGATGAAATTGAAGCAACAAGAAAAGAAAATATTGATAATGCAGTTTGGGTATGGAGTGCAGATGCTGGAAATTATGGTGTTTATGTTGGGAACTCTGGTGGAGTAGGGACTAATGGAGTGAATAAAAATATTGCTTCAAGTCAAGCTTTTTGGGTGCATGCTACAACAGTAGGTGCTAGTCTTTCGTTTACTGAACAAGATAAAATAGATCATAATACAGCCTTTGTGAAATCGTTCTCAAATAATGACTTTATTAAGTTTAGTATAGCAAGTAATTTAAATGGTTATAAAGATGAAATGTTGGTGAACTTTACTGATCAAGCAACTGTAGGTTACGATGTTAATCTAGATGCAGATAAATTAGGAAGCCCAATTCCTGATGCGCCAGAATTGTCAACAGTGGTAAATGGTAATAGAGACTTGTCGTTGAACAGAGTTCCGTTAAATGAAGAAATAAGTATCCCAATTAGGGCTACAGTTGGAGTTAGTGGGATTTATACAATGGCGATATCCAATTTTAATATTTCAGATTTAGAGGCGTGTCTGATTTTAGAAGACTTACATTTAGACTCATTAATAGCTCTTGAAGACTCTGTTGCTTACAGTTTTTATCAATCAGACACAAGCAGTGCTCCTCGTTTTTTATTACACGTGAGACCATCTGTAGGGCTAACTACTTCAAAGGAGACTTGTGCTGGAGAAGAAGATGGAGCAATCTTGTTAAACTTAGTCTCTAATCAGCCATATACTTTGATGTGGTCAAATGGAGTGGATGTAGATTCAGCCCAAGTGAGCACAGATTATTATACGATAAGTGGGTTATCTCCAGGTAACTATACTATTTATTCGGACCATCCTATTGCTAGTTGTACTGCATATTCCGTAGACGTTTTAATTGAAAGTGCTATCCCTTTGAATTTGATTGTAGATAGTAGTGATTCAGATTTATATCTATTAAGTGCAAGTGGTGGAACAGCACCTTATTCGTTCTATGTAAATAATGAATTAACGAATTCAATACAACCAGAAAATAGGGAGTATTTAATAGAAGTAATTGATGGTAATGGATGTTCTACAGATGAAACACTATTAATAGATTATACCTACACAGATATTTTAAATAGTCAGCTCGTTGAGGTCTCAGTTTACCCTAATCCAGTAAGTGATGTTTTATCGATTAGAACAGAAAAAAGTATTGACCTTAAGCTTTATAATGCGATAGGAGCAATAGTAGAAAGTATAACTCTTAATAATACAAACCAAGTTCAGTTAAATGTTTCTGAATATCCAGCAGGAGTTTATTGGTTATTATCAGAAGATGGTACTTACAAAGAAAAAATAGAGGTTATCCATTAATAATAGTGTTTACATAAGAGGATTAAATGGTAGCTCTATTATCTGAAATAATATGTAAATCTCTTTGTGGGTATGGAACCTTTATATTGTGTGCTCTAAAATTAGCATCTATAGCAAAGCGAATATCACTTTTTATTGTCATGATATCCCATGTTTGAGCAGCCCAAAAGTACAATTCAAAGGAGAGTCCGTTATCTCCAAAATCATTAAAAATAATTAGGATTTCTTTGTTTTTACTTACTTTAGGATGTTGTAATGCAGATTGATAGAGTAAATCTTTTATTAGTACAGTGTCAGTTCCGTATGCAACAGTCACTTCAACATTAAAACGGGTTACTTTTTCACTGATTGTCCAATTCGTAACATTAAACTCAGTAAGTTTAGAGTTAGGAACAATAATTGTTTTTCCATCAATAGTTTTGATGTGTGAAGTCCTGATATTAATTTTTTGAACCTTGGCAACGGTATTGTCCATTTCAACAATGTCGCCAACTTTGACACTACCATCAAACAATAAGATTAATCCTGAAATAACATCCGTAAGAAATTCTTGTAACCCCAGACCTACACCTAAGAAAATTCCCATTGAGGCAGTAAGTAATAATGTAATGTCTACATTAATACTACGCAACATCATAATGGCAACGATTACATATATAAAGTAAGAAGTTAAACGGGTAATGGTAAAGCGTCTTCCTTCATCAATCCAGTCTTTATCTTTCGTCGATTTATAAATAAAAGTTTTAGTAAGGTTGAGAACAAACTTTGTAATGAACGAAAGGATGATAATGAAAATAATACTTCCAATAGTAATAGAGAATTTACTTTCATCGCTACCACCAAGTAATTGATAGTCTAGAATTGATGATAATGAAAAATCTTTATTCCCTATTCCTAAAATTCCAATAGTCAATAAATCACCAATGATGAAAAGTAATTGATTAGATAGTTTATGTAAGGTTTTCTCCTTACCGAAAGACCAGTTATGCTTCTTTAAAAAAGCTTCAATTTTTTTGTCAGATTTTGACCTTAAAAATAAAATAATAGCCCATGTAATAACTATTAAGATAACATTTAATAAAGTTAAAGAATACCCTTTTATATTGATTAATTCGATCATCTTGTAATTACAATTCCTAGTTTTTCAGCAAATAAGTTTCGTGCCATTGTTAAGTTCTTTATGGTTTCTAATAGCTCCATAATAGTATCGTTGCTGGCTTCATGTTTTAGAGCATTTTGTTTATCCGCAATCATATTTTCAGTCGTTCGCATTTTAAATATAGCAACAGATTGAATAACAGCGTCTTTTAATCGTTCACTCTCTTGAACTGGATAAATCTGATGTTTCTCAGCCCAGTTGTTACTAACACTATCTTTTTGAGTGGTTATATCAATCACTATTCGGTTAAGATTAGAGTTCTCATGATGAGTGAAGTGTTTTTCACTAATGACCAAACCTTGTTGTATACCATCAAGATATTCGTCAAAAACTAACTGGTAATCCTTGTTGATATATGAAATCTCATCACTAAGGATCTCTTCAATAATAAACTGAGCAACAGGATAATTAACCTCTTCAAGTTCACCTTCTTCATTTTCAACTTCAATAGTAATGAATTGAGAGCCGTAAAGAATCATCAAACGAATAAGGTCTTTTTCTTGTACGTCCAATAAATGCTTACCATTATTCGTATTTTTCTGGGGAATTCTTTTTTCTTGTTGTTGCTGTTCAAAAGCAGCTTGCTCTTTTTGAAGTACTACATTTTTTACCCCTAGACGTTTATTGACTTCATTTAATAAAGCTTGCTCAGAAATCTCAAATAATTGACTAGTGGCTTGAATATAAACCGAACGAGTAATTTGATCAGGTATAATAGAAATAGAACCAACAATATCTTTTATTGTTTCTGCTCTTTTTATAGGGTCATTCTTAGCATCTGTTAATAAAATCGATGCTTTAAAATGAATAAAGTCTTGAGAGTTTGTTGCTAAATAGCGTTGTAAATCATCAAAGTTAACTTTTCTAGCATAGCTATCTGGGTCTTCTCCATCTGGAAATAAGACCACTTTTACATTCATCTCTTCCTCCAAAATAAGGTCGATACCTCTAAATGAAGCTTTTATTCCAGCAGCATCGCCATCATATAAAATGGTAATGTTTTTAGTATAACGCTTGATGAGTCTTATTTGTCCTTCAGTAAGAGCTGTACCACTAGATGCTACAACGTTTTTAATTCCCGCTTGATGCAAACTAATCACATCAGTATATCCTTCAACTAGATAACATTGGTCTTCTTTTATAATCTCATTTTTGGATTGATATAACCCGTATAAGATCTTACTTTTATTGTAAATTGGACTCTCTGGAGAATTATAGTACTTAGCAGATTTTTTATCTATTTTTAAAATTCTGCCCCCAAAGCCTAGAACTCGCCCTGTAATATTTTGAATAGGAAACATTACACGACCTCTGAAGAAGTCATAGCTTCCTCTCTCATTTGTTTTACTTAGTCCAGTTTTAACTAAATAATCGAGTTTATAACCAGCACTTGTTGCAGCTTTTGTTAAATTATCACTCCCTTGAGGAGCATAACCTAATTCAAATTTTTTGATTGTTTCTTCACTAAAACCACGCTCTTTAAAATAGCTTAGGCCAATGGCTTGACCTTCATTAGTGTTGAGCATTTGTCGAACGAAAAAATCCTTAGCATATTGATTGATAAGGTATAGACTTTCTCGTTCACTCTGAGCTTCGATTTGCTCCGCAGTAAGTTCTTCCTCTTCAATTTCTATATTATAGCGTTTAGCGAGCCATCTTAAAGCTTCAGGGTAAGTGAAATGTTCATGCTCCATTATAAAAGAAACAACATTTCCCCCTTTTCCAGAACTAAAATCCTTAAAAATTCCCTTGGCTGGAGAAACCATGAATGAAGGTGATTTTTCATTGACAAAAGGACTGAGTCCCTTATAATTCGACCCCGCCTTTTTCAGACTTACAAAGTCATTGATGACTTCAACTATATCTGCAGTATCGAATATTTTCTCAATGGTTTCCTTTGGAATCATTACGAAGGCAATTTAAACGCCAGTTAAATTAAGTATTTTTATTGGCTTTTAGCGTACGGTTTTAAATGTAATTGTACACAAAGTTAAGGAATTCATTGTAGGAATAAAGATTATAATTTTGATTATTTAAATTAAAATCAGATTGTTTTAAAGAATTTCGTTAAGAATTCTCAAATAAATTTCGGAAATTGCAGTTTATAATTGAATATAAATGCGAACAATTCCCCAAAAAATATTGACCTTAATTCTAGGAGTTTGTTTGTTTGCTATAAGTAATGATGCTCAAGCTCAAACTTATGGCAACGAATGGATTGACTATAATCAAAAATATTATTCATTTAAAATTGTCAATACAGGAATTCAGCGTGTTGACTTTAATACATTAAATGCGGCATTGAGTCAAACAGGAGATGATATCTCAACCATAAGTATTGCTAATTTTCAAGTCTTTGGAAGAGAGTCGGAAATACCAATTTATATAAATGATGGAGGTGACGGTCTATTTAATTCAGGCGATTATATAGAGTTTTATGCACAACAAAATGATGGATGGTTAGATTCTTTATTATTTGAAGACCCAACATTTATTGGAGACTCTTATTATAGTTTAGTTAACGATACAATTAATTATTTCTTTACTTG
>JAUHZI010000187.1 GCA_030426105.1 Bacteroidia bacterium
TGCTTCTAATAAATTTTCAGGAATACCACCACAATTTACTACGATGAATGGAGCTCTTGCGAATTTGCCTTGGTAATGTATCGCTCGTGCTACTAATTCTTTACCTGTTCCGTTTGGACCAGTAATTAAGACTCTGGCGTCTGTTGCAGATACTTTTTCAAACATATCTTTAATATGCTCTAGAGTACCTTCATCGAGAACCAGAGAAGTATCAAAAAAACCACAAACTGTTTTTTTAGTAATATCATCTTTAGTAGGTCCTAACCCCCCAGTCATAATGATAATATCAGCTCGGTCACTTGCTGTATCTAATGCTTTTATAATGTGCTGTTCATTGTCTGTAATTGAAGAAATTTGCTGTACACTAATACCAATCAAACTTAATTGTTCTCCAATCCAAGCACTATTCGTATCAATAGTTTGTCCTATCAATAATTCATCTCCAATGGTAATAATTTCAGCGAGCATAAATTTGATTAAGATTTAGTTAGATAAAGCCCATTTTTCTCAATTAAGATAAGCTTTTGTTTATATAATCCTCCAATGGCTTTTTTAAAAGCTTTTTTACTCAATCCAACTTCATTGTAAATTGTTTCAGGAGAACTTTTATCATTTAACCCTAGAAAGCCATTATTAGCTTTTATTTTATCTAGGATTAGAATACTGTTTGGCTCGTTCACATTCTTATAACCTGACTTTTGAAGTATGAGGTCAATCTTTCCATCTTCCCTTAATGGCTTAACGTAAGCTTTTAAAGAAGCTCCAATTGTTATTGGCTTAAAGATTTCATTGTGATATATCAAACCTTCAAATAAATGGTCAATGATAACTTTATAACCTAAATCAGTTTTTTTAGTAATAATGATATCAACTTCTTGATCTTCTTCTAAATCAATATCTTCATCTTCAATGAAATCATCAATTTTACTAGAAGCAACCAAACGATCGGTTTCTTGGTCTAAATAAAGATAGACAACATAGCTCTTGCCTGCCTCCATTTTTTGTTTTTGCTCAAAAAATGGAACAAGTAAATCTTTATCCAATCCCCAATCTAAGAATGCTCCATATTTATTAACATCTTTTACTTTTAAATAAGCAAACTCATGCCTTTTTATAGTTGGTGTAGCTGTTGTAGCAACAATTCTGTCCTCTGAATCTTTGTATACGAAAACAGCAATTGAATCCCCAATTTTCAACGTATCTGAAACATATTTGTTGGGTAATAAAACCTCATTCTCTTTTTCATCAATAAGATAAAAACCATTATCAGTAGTTCTATTGGCTGTTAATGTGTTTATTTTTCCTAGAATCATGTCGCAAAGATAGTATGATATTTTGATTTATTAAGGAGAACTTAAATCAAAACCTAATATTGAGATATGGAGTAATGATTATTCGTTTCTGATCCCCAAAACCTTATAATATGTAGTAGTAGCTAAACTACCACTATGAAAATTGAATACAAGTGTGTCTAGGTTATCTGAAAATTGCCCGCTATGATAATAATGACTACCATACTTGGGTTGTAGTACGCCATCTATAGATATTATTGATGTGAGTTTACTATTACCATATGGAGAAAAGTTAATTGAAATTTTTTGGTGAGGGTTTTCATGACTATCATCATGATGGTAATAATCTTGTTGACTATCTTGGACTTCAAATGTTCTTATTTCTCCATTGTGGAAGGTTGTATCATAGTAATAAACACTGTCAGCAAATTGTGTAGTTATTGATGTTGTATAGAAGTCAAAATTACCTAAGAATTTGATTCTGTAATCATTTATACTAATGATTTTACTAAGTGTAGCTTCAGCAAAATCGTTATCGAAAGCACTTATTTTTAGTACATTACACCCTAAATAGTTCTGTAAATCTTTTAATTTGAAACTGAGAATGTTGTCACTAGACTCTGTTATCAATTGATCATTAAGAAATAACTTAAAAGACTGTACTGTTCCATCTTCATCATGAGCAGTGAACTTCAATTGAATTGTTGAATCAGCAGTTGTGTAATTAGTTTTAATATTGGAAGAAGACAAAATAGTAGGGGGAATATTCTTTTTACAACTAAAGAACATTATAATGATTGTTGTCAGAAGAAATAGGTTATGCCAATTCATGATGGAGTTTACCCCAAAGATAGTCAATTAATGTGGGAGTTTTTTGTTGAGAATACCATAAACAAAAGTCCCTAATAAAGCAGCAATTAAGAATACAATAAAAATGCTGTATCCTGAGCCAATAAGAATATAAAGCGGCCCAGGACATACGCCACCCATACCCCAGCCAAGTCCAAAGATTAATCCTCCAATAAAGTAGTTCGTAAAGCCCTTCCTTTTTTGAGGGATTTCGATTTTTGTTTTTCCATAACCTTTCAAAATACCTCTGTTAAAGAGTTGTACTAAGACTACTCCAGAGATAACAGCTGTTCCAATTATTCCATACATATGAAAAGATTGAAATTGAAACATTTCATAAATTCTAAACCAACTCAGTGCTTCAGATTTATACATAACAATGCTGAATAAAAAACCTATTAAGGCGTATTTGATAAACTTTTTCATTTACTAAAGATTAAAGTTGAAGAATATATGGAAGGAGAAAATGAACCATTATTAATCCTCCTGTGAAGAAGCCTAACACAGCAAATAGAGAAGGAAGTTGTAGGTTAGATAGCCCTGAAATAGCATGGCCAGAAGTACAGCCTCCTGCATATCTAGTCCCAAACCCTACTAAAAATCCTCCCACCACAATGATGATAAAGCCTTGAAGTGTAAATAGGTTATCCCAGCTAAATATTTCTTCAGGAAGTATAGGGACTTGTCCTTTTTCTACGTGAATATTTAATTCTTTGAGAGCAGTAATTGTAGCATCAGAAATGTCAACAGTTTGATTAGGGAGTAGGTAATTTGCAAAGGTAAAACCTCCCAACATAGCACCTCCAGCAACGACTAAGTTCCAAATATCTTTTTTCCAATCAAATTTAAAGAAATCAGAAAATCTACTAGCTCCAATAGAGCACATTGTTCTTAAGTTTCCACTCATTCCAAATGATTTTCCAAAATACAGTAAGAGGTACATAGTAAAGGTAATCATCAACCCTGATAACCACCAAGGCCAAGGAGTTACTACTAATTTCTCAAAATAGTTCATCAGCTTTTAATTTTTGATTAAGCTAAAATAAAGGATGTAATTTAATATCCTCTCTAAATTTCATGAAACATTATTTAAAACACTTATGAATAGAGCTATATGATGGAAGAAAAAAGAAAAAAACAGCTAAAAAAATGGCAGTTTATATATATTTGGTTGTATCATATAAAATGGTTTAAATTCTAAAAAATGAAATAAATGGATAGTGCCTCAAATAATGAATTAGAGTTTAAACTTCACAATAGTGAGGGAGGTTTTTTCGCAAAATACCAAGAATATTTAGGTGAGTTTATATATGGCGGAATAGATGGTAGTATTACAACATTTGCAGTGGTAGCAGGCGCAGCTGGAGCTAATTTAGACTCTTCAATTATTCTAATAATGGGGTTTGCTAATTTATTTGCTGATGGTTTTTCGATGTCTATAGGAGCTTATTTAGCTGCTAAATCTGAAAAGGAGTTTTATAAGAATCAGGAACGTATTGAATATGATGAGGTAGAGAGTATACCAGAGAAAGAACGAGAGGAAGTTAAGGAAATATATAGAAGAAAAGGGTTTGAGGGAGAACTTTTAGAACAAGTAGTTGATGTGATTACATCTGATAAGAAAAGGTGGGTAGACGTTATGATGAAGGAGGAACTCGAATTAATAGAAGATAAGAAGTCACCTTTTAAAGTAGGGCTTGTAACGTTTTTGTCTTTTTTCATTTTAGGGTTAATTCCATTGCTTGTATACGTTATAGACTATATCAATTCTCTTGAAATAAACCTACTTTTTATAGCTTCATTTTTAACATTATTAATGTTTTTCTTAATTGGCTATTTTAAAGGTGTAATTAACCAAGTAAATAAGTTTAGAAGTGCGTTAGAGACTTTTCTTATGGGGAGTGTAGCGGCTTTTGTTGCCTACTATGTAGGCTTTTTTATTGACAGTTTGATAAGTTAATGTTACTATTTTAGCAAATTAACATGCCCTTTATATTCATGCTGCTCTCCAAAAACATCTTTACAAGTAAGTTTGTAGATATATGCATCTTGTTGAACAGGATCTCCTTTATATGTTCCATCCCAAGGAGTTGCATTTTCAGTATAATAAATAAGCGTTCCCCATCTGTCAAAAATGTAAAATTGAGTTGTTTCTAGGTCAATACCATAACCTTTAAAAATGAATGAATCATTATTACCATCTTCATTGGGGGTAAAGGTATTAGGGATATAGATGCTTATTACAGGATTTATGATCACTTGATTGTATGTTGTGTCTACGCACCCATTTTCTGTAGCCACGGCTAACATAATATTATAGACACCAGTGTCACTATAATTGACCACAGGTTCAAAATCAGTAGAAACATCTGAGTTATCAAAGTCCCAACTATAAGTAATAGCACCAACACTACTATTGTTTGTCGTAATTTCAGCCTCATACATATTGGTTTCTTCTGGTGATGGGGTGAAACTAGCTATTGGATTATACCAGCTTGTTATTAAGTCAGTATTAACTAGGGTATCGTAACAACCTAAATCATTACCAACAATTAGGGAGATGGTAAAGGTTTTATCTTCGGTATTACTGTTATTGACAAAACATGAAGAAGGAGCTTGAACTAGGCTGTTTTCTCCATTATTGAAGTCCCAATTCCAGTTGACGATATTAGAATTATTAGGAGTGGTAGAGTTGTCCGTAAAGTCAACGCAAAGAGGAGAACAGTCTTCAGTAATACTAGCAACTAAATCAGCAATAGGTTTAGGGTGGACAGTTACAGGTTGTATAATCGTGTCTTTACAGTTATTATTTGTTGTGACAATTAAAGAAACGTTATAGGTACCAGGTAAATTATAGTCAAATGTTGGGTTGGGAAGGGTAGAAGTGTTATTTGCATCATCAAAGTCCCATTCATAATTTGTCACAGTACCAGTAATAACTGTTGATAAATCAGTAAAGGTTGTTAAATCAAAGTTCTCGCATACAGTAGTGTTAGAAAAATTTGCAACAGGTTTAGGATAGACCTCAATTATTGCAGAGCTGTCTTTTACACAACCATTTGCAGATGAAGCAATAAGTGTTACCGTATATGTTCCTTCTTGAACATATAAATGATTAGGGT
>JAUHZI010000188.1 GCA_030426105.1 Bacteroidia bacterium
GAGTATGAGTTAAACCCAATAGTAAAAGATGCTTTAGATAAATTATTAATCTTACATGCAGATCATGAACAAAACTGTTCTACTTCTACAGTACGTATTGTAGGATCATCACATGCAGGTTTATTCGCATCATTATCAGCAGGTATTTCTGCTTTATGGGGACCTTTACATGGAGGAGCTAACCAAGCGGTACTTGAAATGTTAGAAGCTATTAAAGAAGATGGTGGCGATACTAAAAAGTACATGGCTAAAGCTAAAGATAAAAATGATCCTTTCCGTTTAATGGGATTCGGACACCGTGTATATAAAAACTTCGATCCAAGAGCAAGAATTATTAAAAAAGCAGCTGATGAAGTGTTAAACGACTTAGGTGTTGAAGACCCAATTTTAGATATCGCAAAAGGATTAGAACAAGAAGCATTAAATGATCCATATTTTGTTGAAAGAAAATTATATCCAAACGTAGATTTCTATTCAGGAATTATTTATAGAGCTATGGGAATTCCTGTAGAAATGTTTACTGTAATGTTTGCTTTAGGACGTTTACCAGGATGGATAGCACAATGGAGAGAAATGCGTTTAAACAAAGAACCAATAGGTCGTCCACGTCAAGTTTACGTTGGAGAGAACTTAAGGGAGTTCGTAGAATTAGACAAGAGATAAACTATTTAAAAAGTGTCATTTAAAATAATTAAATGACATTTTTTTTATGTAAAATAACTGATGATGAAAGAAATTAAAATTATCAAAAACAGATCAGATATTGGAGCAGGAACTCGGGGATCTGATATGGGGGTTGATGCAATTGAAATTGCAGCAATAAATAAAAAAAGTAATTATTTCGATTCTTATGATTTTGAGGATGTAATTACAGAAAATGAATCTATTTATAATAAAGTAAATAACTCATTTGCAAAACGAATTGATAGCGTTTTTAATCAATGTAAACGTTTAAGCAATCATGTAAAAGTTAATTTACAAGAAGGAAAGTTCCCAATAGTTTTGTCAGGAGATCATTCTTCAGCGTTAGGAACTATCAGTGGAGTAAAAGCAGCAAACCCAACTAAAAGAGTTGGAGTAGTTTGGATTGATGCTCACGGAGACTTACATTCACCTTACACGTCGCCATCTGGGAATATTCACGGTATGCCTTTGTCTGCTGCAATTTCAGATGACAATTTAGATTGCCAAATTAATGATGTAGACAGAGAAACGTCAGAGTTATGGGAACGTATGAAAAACATAGGTACTCCAGGACAAAAAGTTTTACCAGAAGATATCATTTTCTTTGGGGTTCGTGATACAGAAGAGCCAGAAGACAAACAAATGGAAAAATATGGTATTAAAAACTATATGGTTGCTGAAGTCCGTTATCGAGGATTAGATGTTTGTGTAAACGAAGCTTTAGATAAACTTTCTAATTGTGATGTTATTTATGTGTCGTTTGATGTAGATTCAATGGATTGTGATATGATTTCTTATGGAACAGGAACACCTGTGTCTAAAGGATTTGATCAATATGAAATCATTAATATTATCAATGGATTATTAGCAAGTAAAAAAGTAGCTTGTGTAGAATTTGTTGAAGTAAATCCGTTATTAGATTTCAAAGGAAATAAAATGGCTGAAACTGCTTTTGAAGTACTTGAAGAAGTAACTAAAAAAGTAAAGACCTTATAAAAAAATATAAAACAAAATAAAAAAGCGAGTATGTACATACTCGCTTTTTTATTTTTATAAAGGAAGTTTAGAAAAATAAACACTTATATTTGCTTCAGTAAACTTTAGGAGTAGCTAGTTCACTAGTTTGAGAAACATCCTTAGAACCTGATATGGTTAACACCAGCGTAGGGAAAAGTTGTAACATTTTATTCAGTGTCGTTTTTCTTTTAAAGAAACGATTCTGAACTTCTTCTACAGTTTACTTTAAAATAAGTTTTATATGATAACCTTAAAAGTAAACGACACTCAAAAAGAATTTTCTAGAACACTTTCGTTACAAGATTTAGTTAATGAGCTAAAAGTTAAAACGAATGGTATTGCTATTGCAATTAATAGTAACGTAGTGAAAAAGGAAGAGTGGACTTCACGTATGCTCCAAAATAATGATAATATTTTAATCATTAAATCTACACAAGGAGGATAATATTTTCAGCAAACAAAATTCACAAGAATAAACAAACAACCCTAAAATGAAGAAAAAAGATACAGCACCAAAACAAGATGGTGTAACAAGGCAACCGTTTCCGAATTCAAAAAAAATATATGTTCAAGGAAAAATCCACCCGCAGATAAAAGTAGCAATGCGTGAAATTGAATTGAGCGACACTGTGGATTCGATGACTAAAAAAAGAACACCAAACGAACCCGTAACAGTGTATGATACTTCTGGGCCATATACAGACCCAATGAAAGAAATTAATATCCATAATGGATTAGAGCGTATCCGTGAACAGTGGATTTTAGATAGAGGTGATGTAGAGGAGCTAAACGAATTTACTTCGGAGTATTGCAACGAACGGTTAAATGATAAAAGCTTAGATCACTTACGTTTTAACTTAAAAAGTAAACCAAAAAGAGCTAAAAAAGGACATAACGTAACACAGTTACATTATGCAAAAAAAGGAATTATTACTCCAGAAATGGAATATATTGCCATTCGTGAAAATCAACGAATAGATGAAATGACACGTTTGTCAGAGCAACATCCAGGTCAAGATTTCGGAGCGAGTATTCCTGCAAAAATTACACCTGAATTTGTTAGAGAAGAAGTAGCAAGAGGACGTGCGGTAATTCCTTCGAATATAAACCACCCAGAAGCCGAACCTATGATTTTAGGACGTAATTTCTTGGTAAAGATAAATGCGAATATTGGTAATTCAGCTACCACCTCATCAATAGAAGAAGAAGTAGAAAAAGCAGTTTGGGCATGTCGTTGGGGAGCAGATAATATCATGGATTTATCTACAGGAAAAAATATTCATGAAACTCGTGAATGGATTATCCGTAATTCACCTGTACCAGTAGGAACTGTACCTATTTATCAAGCCTTAGAAAAAGTAAATGGAGTTGCTGAAGATTTAACTTGGGAAATATTTAGAGACACATTAATAGAACAAGCAGAGCAAGGAGTAGATTACTTTACGATTCACGCAGGAGTTCGTTTGCGTTATGTACCTATGACGGCAAAACGTATTACAGGAATTGTATCAAGAGGAGGATCTATCATGGCAAAATGGTGTTTAGCACATCATAAAGAGAGCTTTTTATATACACATTTTGAAGAAATTTGTGAAATTATGAAAGCTTATGATGTCGCTTTTTCATTGGGAGATGGTTTACGTCCTGGCTCAATTGCAGATGCAAATGACGAAGCACAGTTTGCTGAATTAGAAACCTTAGGGGAGTTAACAAAAATAGCACGTAAACATGAAGTACAATGTTTTATTGAAGGGCCTGGTCACGTGCCGATGCATATGATTAAAGCGAATATGGATAAACAATTAGAAGCTTGTGATGAAGCTCCGTTTTATACCTTAGGACCTTTAACTACGGATATTGCTCCAGGATACGATCATATTACCTCAGGTATTGGAGCAGCGATGATTGGATGGTTTGGTTGTGCTATGTTGTGTTATGTTACACCAAAAGAACATTTAGGGTTACCAAATAAAGAAGATGTACGTACAGGAGTAGTTACTTATAAATTAGCAGCCCATGCAGCTGATTTAGCAAAAGGACATCCAGGAGCGCAACACAGAGATGATGCTTTAAGTAAAGCACGTTTTGAATTCCGTTGGGAAGATCAATTCAATTTAGGATTGGATCCAGAACTAGCAAGAGAGTATCACGATGAAACCTTACCTGCTGAGGGAGCTAAAATTGCACACTTTTGCTCGATGTGTGGACCAAAATTTTGTTCTATGAAAATATCACAAGAAGTACGTGATTTTGCAGCTGAGAATAAAGTAGAAGGAGATGAAGTATTTGCAAAAGGAATGGAGGAAAAGTCTAAAGAATTTAAAGATAAAGGATCAGAAGTATACCTATAAATTCTGAACATAGAATTATGAATTACGAGTTGACAATTTCTAAATTCGTAATTCATAATTTAAAACCGATTATATGATTGTTTTAATAGCTCCAGAAAAAGATATTCCGAATGAAATTGAAATCCTTCAGCAATTATTTGAAGAAGGATTGGAATATTATCATTTCAGAAAACCTGACAAGAATTATGAAGAGCATGTAGCTTATTTGAATCAGATAGATGAAAAATATCATGATAGAATAGTCACTCATTATTTTCATGAACTCATCAATGAATTCAATTTAAAAGGAATTCATTTTCAAGAGCAAAAAAGAATTGATGCTTTAGATAATGGAAATGAATATTTTATCGGGTTAGATATGATAGGAAAAACAATGAGTAGTTCCTTTCATGAGCCTTCGGCATTAGAAAATTGTGATATTGAATTTGATTATCATTTATTAAGCCCTGTTTTTTCATCTATTTCAAAGAAAGGCTATGAAGGAAGAGGTTTTGATGTAAATCATATAGATAAAACGATTATAGGAATGGGAGGAATCAATACCGATACCATTGAAAAAACGTTAGCATTAGGTTTTCAAGGAATAGGAGTTTTAGGTGGAGTTTGGAATGTAGAAAAACCTGTTGAAAGTTTTAAAAATATAAAACGTCATTACGAAATTCATAATTCATAATTGAAAAATAAGACATACATATTAACGATTGCAGGTCATGACCCGTCGGGAGGAGCAGGATTGACTTCTGATATTAAAACATTTGAAGCACATGGTTTACATGGACTTTCGGTATGTACAGCAGTTACAGTCCAAAATGATGTGGACTTTAAAGAATGTGTTTGGATTGAAAAAGAAGTAATCATCAACCAAATTACATCTCTATTTGAACGCTTTAAGATATCAGTAGTAAAAATAGGAATCATCCAGTCTTGGAAAATATTACTAGAAATTGTTCAGGTTCTAAAAAAACATAATCCATCCATAAAAATAGTAGTAGACCCTATTTTAAAAGCAAGTGCTGGATTTGCTTTTCATTCTGAAAAGAATATAAAAGTGTTTGAAGAAGTATTGCAACATTGTGATTTTATTACTCCAAATTATGATGAAATCAAAGCTTTGTTTTCTAATAAATCGATTGAAGAAACCATTGAATTCATTTCAGAAAAGACCAATGTCTATTTAAAAGGAGGACATAGAGAAGATAAAAAAGGATGG
>JAUHZI010000028.1 GCA_030426105.1 Bacteroidia bacterium
AGGCATCAAAGCTTAAGTCAGTAACATACCAATCTTTAATTCCTTCTAATTCAGGTGAAGTAGGAGAGAGGTGATCAAAAATTATATGCTCTTCTTTTTTGATCTTCTGATGTTTAACAGACATGTATGTATCTTTCTTATATTGAAATATAATACGACGTTTTATTTTTTCGTCATCAAATTTAAATACAGGGTCTCCAAATTTAAGCTTTGAGTTTCCACTAAACTTCATGGTCTCGATTATTTTCTTATTAGATGAAATATCATTTCCATCCCAGCCAAGAAGTGTGTACAATGTTTTTGAACCTTTTTGGACAGGTATAATTTTGTAGTATAGTGCTCCAAACCACTTCTTTTCAGTAAATTGTGTATACTCTGGAGTTCTTGCAAATTTAGATTTGTCTTTACAGTCAATAATATAGTAATCGTCCTTTTTCTTATCGTACTTCATGACAATACAGTAGTACTTATGTTCCCCATATTTGTTGAGTTCAATGTTCCAATTAAATAGCCGAAATAGACCATCTGGAGATTTTAAGGTACTCATATGTTGGCTGAGTTCTTTAAAAGGATAGTTGTATGATTTACTGTTTCGTGTTAGTATGTATATCAGCTTTTCTTTGAAAACTTTATTGGTCGTTATTTTATCATGTTCACTTTTTTGCATTCTCACTTTATTTAGCAAAAAAACTAGAGAATCTTCAGCATCATCAAGATTGGCAATATAGGTTTGCGCATATAATGATAGTGTAAGAGGAAAAAATAATATGATTAAAATAATTTTGTTCTTCATCTTAAGATTGTATTACAAATATCTGACCAAAAAAAACACCGTATGATAAATCAAATACGGTGTTTTAAATAATTAGTTACAAAAGTTGTTATGCATTGTGCAGAGCATCTTTTTTGGCTAGTAATTCCTCGTCTGTTTCTCTGATATCTTCATCATCAACACAGCAATCTACTGGACATACAGCTGCACACTGTGGTTCATCATGAAACCCTTTGCATTCAGTACATTTGTCTGGAACGATATAATAGACATCCATGTCTACAGGTTCATTTTCAGCATCAGCATCTACAGTTACACCACTATTGGCACCAGTGACCTGACCTTTTAATGAAGTTCCTTCTGAAAACTTCCATTCTGCTCCTCCTTCATAGATTGCATTATTGGGACATTCTGGTTCACAAGCTCCACAATTAATACATTCGTCAGTTATTATTATTGCCATTATTTAACGTTTTAAATTATCTAATACAAAGATAGCACCTTATTCTAAGTTGAATGTAAAAAATGTTTTAGAATTGTTCTAAAATAGTGTTAATTTCCGTAGGCTGGACAGTGTCCTCCTTTACCTTTTGAAGAACCTTTTGAAGCGTTGCATGCAGTCATTCCAACTAGGAAAAGACCTATAAGTGATAGAGTTATGATTCTTTTTTTCATTTTGTTGTTTTATTTAAGTGAATAAAGCTAAGAAATATCAAAATCTAAGCCAAAAAAAATATGCGTTAAGTTTTAAAAATGTTTATAAAACTTAAAAATTATGATAAACGTCTACAATTTACTGATGAATAAACTTGTTTATTTTATCATATACAATAAAAAAAGCCTCAAATGAAATTCAAATGAGGCTTTGCATTTATTTTGTCATTTATGTTATACCAAATCTTGTATATCTAACATTCCAATAACTTTTCCATTTTCAGTAACTACAAGTCCATCGACTTTATTTTTAGTGAAAATTTCTTGTGCTTTGAATAATATCTCGTTTGAATCAATACTTAGTGGAATACTTAAATCTAAATCTCCAACATTTTTATTAATTCCATCAGTACCCTCAGATTCGATTAATCTTCTTAAATCTCCATCAGTAAAAATTCCAATAGGTTCGTTTGATTCGCTAATAACAGTCACAGCTCCAAAGCCTCCAGCTGTCATTTTTAATAAACAATCTGAAATAGTTGTATCTGCTGTAACAACAGGATTATTATTGTTTATAGCATCTTTAACTTTAACTGTCATTAAACGTGTGTGAACTTCAAATTCTTCTGTTCCAGTCTTTGTAAAGTTATTTTCAGTTAACTGCTTCATAACTTTCCATGGAACAGTTATTGTATGAACACCCAAATTGATTGCATTTCTAACATGTTCAGAGTGTCTTACAGAAGAGAACATGATTTTTGAATTGTAACCATAATAGTTAACAGCTTCAACACATTGAGCAACTAATGATAAAGCATCATGACCTTGATCTTGTAATCTACCAACTAATGGACAAATGTATGTCGCTCCAGCGTTCATAGCCATAAAAGCTTGCTGTAATGTATAAACCAAGTGAATATTAACCATAAAACCATCATCAGTTAATTGCTTACAAGCTTTTGCTCCTTCCATAGAGATAGGAATTTTGTAAACAGTTTTTTTACGGTCTAGTCCTAAAGCTTCCTGTCTGTATGCTTCAGCAACAATTTCTTCTGCTGTCGAACCTAATGCTTCAATTTGTAAAACGTCTACAATTTTAGAAAGTTCTACTATAGCACCATCAACATCAGTAATACCATGTCTGTGCATGAAAGTTGGAGTAGTAGTAAGGCCAGCGATTAAGCCAAGTTTACTTACTTCTTTTATTTCTTCTATATCTGCTGAATCTAAATATAATTCCATTCTTTTTTAATTTAGACTGCAAAGTTATAATTTGAAATGAGATAATTAGGGTATTTGCAAAGAATTTTTAATGTGTTAATGTAGATTACCCTAATTAAGAAATAGCAATAATAAATAATAGGGAATAACTCAGTAAATTTTATGCCCCATCATTAAGGCAAAGAGTTAGAAGTATTTGTTGTACTACTAGGGAAGAGGAGGGGATAGAGAAGACCTATTTAATTAAGGTAACACTACCTTTTTCTACTTGATTGTTATCTTGTTTATCAATGTATCTTAGAATCCAAACATATGTACCTCCTTTTGATGCTATACCATTAGTAGTTCCATCCCAAGCTTGTAGAATATCTTCACTATAGAATACTGGTTTACCCCAACGATCATATACACTCAAACTTTCAAAATTTAAATCCTCACCTTGAACCATAAATAAATCATTTATTCCATCTCCATTAGGCGTAAACGAGTTTGGTAAATAATGGAAAGACTTAGAGCGTACGGTTAAATCTTTAGTCGTACTATCTTTACATCCATATTGGTTTTCAACATGTAAGCTAATAGGGTATACTCCTGCATTGTTGTAGGTGTTTTCTGTACTGAAGTTAGTTATATCTATAGTTCCATCCCCAAGATTCCACTCCCAAGTTGGAGCATCAATACTGTTGTTAGTGAATGTAATAAAAGGATGCAAAATATCTGTTTGCTGGGTAGACATTGTAAAGTCAGCTATTGGATTAGGTCTTGCCTTTAATAAGTCAGTTTCTATAATTGTATCTTTACAGTTGTAGATGTTCGTAACAATTAAGGATACATCATATTCTCCTGCATCCTCTATACAGATACTTGGGTGTTGAAGCGCACTTGCTTCATGATTTTCAAAACTCCACTCCCAGAAACTAATGTTGTTATCATCAGTTGAAATGTCAGCAAAATAGAAACAAACAGGAACACAGTCTTCTACTTCATTGATAAAGAAATCGGCAGTAGGTTTATTGTAAATTGTTATAGGTTTAACGATGGTATCTGAACAACCATTGTTTGATATTCCTATTAATTGGACATTATAATTTCCACTTGTCGCATATTGATGAGAGGTGTGTAATAAATTGCTAGTGAAGCCGTCTCCATAACTCCATTTCCACTCAGCAAAACTACCGCTGTTGATATAGCTTACATTTGTAAATTCACTAGCCCCAATATTAATACATTGATCTTGAGCAAGGAAATTAACTTGAGGAACAGCATATACTTCAACATATATAGTTGTATCATCTATGCAATTATTATCTGAGGTAACTGTTAATTGCGCTGCATATAATCCTGAGTTTGAAAAATTGTGAACTGGGTTTACATTTTGATCAATATTACTACCATCTCCAAAGTCCCAGCTATAATCAATAATTGAATTTCCGTTTGTAATGGTACTTTGATTTGTAAATGTTAAAGCATCGTATTGACATTCGTTGTTAAAACTAAAGTTAGCATTAGGAATAGGATGCCTAACGATAGTTTGTGTAATTGTATCCTCGCATAGATTACTGCTTGTAACGATTAATTGTATATCATAATTACCAGGAGTTAAGTATTGATGTGTAAGGTTTTGATTGCTTGAGCTATTCCCATCTCCTAAATCCCAATCCCAGCTAATTAGAGTTCCATCAACTACA
The DNA here is from genome assembly GCA_030426105.1 of Bacteroidia bacterium. GTDB lineage: Bacteria > Bacteroidota > Bacteroidia > Flavobacteriales_D > Parvicellaceae > S010-51. The sequence goes on from JAUHZI010000028.1 coordinate 4,336, forward strand.
GAAGAATTGTCAATATAGGTAGCAGGAATATTATTACAATCATCGTTAGTAATAAAATTGGCATTTGGCTGTGCATATATATCGATTGTACTTATAATAGAGTCTTTACATCCATTGTTAGATGTTAAAACTAATTTAACAGGATTACTTCCTGCTGTTGGGAAAAGAATACTAGGTGAAGTTTGAGTGGAATTTAACCCAGGACCAAATGACCATTCCCAATTTGTAATGTTATCTGGAGCATTGATTGAAGAGTTATCGTTAAATTGAACTTGATCATAGACACATTCAGAATTGGCTGTATAAGCAGGAACAGGTAAAGGAAAACGAGTAATAGTATGTGTCACAGTATCAGTACAATTGTTATCAGAAGTTACAACTAATTCAACTTGAAAATTCCCATCTAGACTATATAGGTGACTTTCGTTATCTAAATTCCCTGTTAATCCATCACCGAAGTTCCATAGCCAGTTAGTAATACTTCCACTTGCTACAGAAGACTGATCAGTAAAGTTGGCTAATACATTGTAGCAGTCATTCGTAAATGAAAACTGAGCTGCTGGAGTAGGGTAGATTGTAATATCTTGTTCTAATGAATCTTGGCAGCCAAATTGAGTTGTTCCAACTAACTTAGTAGTATAGGTCCCATGGTTAGCATATGTATGGTAGGGGCTATTGCTATTAGAAGTGTTCCCATCACCAAAATCCCAGTCATACGTTTGAAAAACAGAGGGTAAATCTACAGTTGAGTTATTGGTAAATAAAATACTATCGTATAAACAGGCATTACTGTATGCGTAGTCTATGTTAGGAATAGCATGTCTATCAAAAGTATAAGAAATGGTGTCATAACATAAATTATCCGACACAGTTACCAAAGTTACGGTATAAGTTCCTGCAGTAGCATAATCATGCGTTTCATTTAATTGGTTTCCTGTTAATCCATCTCCATAGCTCCAAAGGTTGTTCGCGATTACACCAGTATTGATTGTCGAAGTATTAGTGAATATGGCAGTATTATTAAAACAGTCATCATTTCCAGTGAAATCAGCTTGAGGAGCGTCAAAAATATCGATAGCAACGGTTGTTGAATCTTTGCAACCTTGACCAAAAGTAGCTACTAATTTTGTGGTATAGTTTCCACTAGTTGCATATTGATGACTTGGATTAGGTGCATTAGAGGTATTTCCATCTCCAAAATCCCAAAGTACGGATTGTGTACTATTTGTATTATTAGTAAATACAACGTTATCATATATACATTCAGAATTGGCAGTATAAGATACGGTAGGGAGAACACCAACTGTTAGGTTAACGGTATCTCTTGCTATACAACCATTAGCATCTGTTAATGTTAGGCGGTATTGAGCTGTTGTATTTTTTGTAATACTAGGTGTAGTTTCACCACTTGACCATAAGTAAGTATTTCCAGCGTTAGTATTGCTAGAAGTAAATGTTGCATCAAAAGCACCAGGACAAATCGTTTGGTCAGGGCCAAGTGTAAAAGAGGGGTCGAATACTTCAATCTGTTTGGTAATAGAATCTTCGCACCCAAAAAAGTCTCGCACATAAAGTTCTAAGTTATATATTCCTGGAGCTGTATAGTTGTGAGAAGCACTAGTCACATTAGAAACAATTGTACCATCACCAAAATCCCATCTTATTTCAGCATATGGATTCATATTCGAGTTGACACAGAAAATATCTGTTATAGCAGGCTCTGTGATACAAATACTATCATTGGAAACAAATTGAAAATCAGGAGTAGGTAAGTATTGGAAGTTTGAATAGGTAACATTAGCTTGAGAACGATTGAAAAAACCAAATTGGCCAGGGTTAAAACAACCATCGATATCTAAAACTTGTGTACCATCCATAGTAATAATAATTTTACTGGATTGGTAGGTTAAGGTAAAATTATGGTTAACTCCTCTAGTCCAATGGTTTCCAACTAATGATAAGTGTGTAGCAACAAGTCCAGTTTGATCATATTCTCTTACATACATCCCATTACCATTTCCTCCTTCGTCCCATTCGAACCTATAAAAATGATACGGAGATGTTCCAATAGTTCCTTCAACTCCAAAAACAAACCCCATATTATCATCATCATTATCATTGGTACGTAATGTTCCAGATATGATAACATTGATAAAAGGTTGTGGACTTAAAAAATAGACCTCAGGTCCATTTACGGTTTGAAAAACAGAGGTTCCAGAACCAGACACATTCCAAGTCCCCCCTTGAGCATTCCACGTATTTAAATCGATAGGAACATTATTACATTGAGCCCAAAAAATCTGAGTATACAAAAATAGGGTCAAAAAAATAATAATAATCCTTATCATAACATTGGCTATATAAGAAAGACGAAATATATTATGTTAGAGTTGCCTGAACTCTATGCTTCATCAAAATCAATAACTACATTTTCAGAAGCAGGATGAGCTTGACAAGTCAAAATATATCCTTCTTCAACTTCACTTTCACTTAGAGAATAGTTGGCCGTCATAACTGCTCTTCCCTCAGTAACAAGGGCTTTACAAGTGCAACAAACAGCTCCTTTACAAGAAAAAGGAACGTCAACGTCATTCTCCATTGCTGCATCTAGAATAGTGTCTCCATTGGAATTTAACGTAAATTTAACTTCTTCATCGTCATAAATTACTGTAACAGTAGCGTCTCCTTCAAAATTATTAGTTTCTTGTTTAGTTTCTTGAACTAATAGTACTGGAGTTGTAAATAATTCATAGTGAACTTTATCGTCAGCTACACCTAAGTTTTTAAGGGTCTCAGCCGTTCCAGCAATCATTTCTTCTGGTCCACACATATAAAAGCCATCAGCTTGAAGTAATTCAGACTTCTCTTTGAATAAAGCTGCGGCCTTTTGTTTATCGATTCTTCCTTCAGTTAAAGTGTCTCCTGTTTGTTCTCTAGAGTAAATAGAAACTAAATCAAAATTATTCGATTCAATACTACTTAGTTCTTTTCTGAAAATTGTACTGTCTTTAGTCTTGTTACCATATACAAGTGTGAATTTACTATTGGGCTCTTCACTCAGTACCGTTTTGATCATTGATATTATTGGTGTGATACCACTACCAGCGGCAAACCCAACATAGTGTTTGGTGTTTGATACAGAAGGTTCAATTATAAATCCACCTTGTGGAGGCATTACTTCGATAGCATCTCCTCTTTTTAATACATCATTAATATAGGTCGATACAATACCATTTTCTACTTTTTTTACAGCTACTTCGTGTAATTCGTCTGTGTAAGGAGATGAACATAAAGAATAAGCTCTTCTTTCCTCTTGACCATTTATGTTAAATTTTAATGTTAAATACTGACCAGAAGTATATTCAAATTCTTTTTTTAATTCGTTAGGAATCTCAAATGCCACTGAAACCGTATCTGAAGTTTGACTTGTAATTTTTGAAACTGATAAAGTATGAAATTGACTCATTGTATTACGTCTTATGTAGTGTTTAAAAATTTTAATTAATAACTGCAAAGATAAAAAAAAGAAGCGAACATGTGTTCAATACAAGCTATTTAGAAAGAAGTGCATGAAGTAAACATTTATGTTTGTTAGACTTTTGGTGTAAGTACTTGAAAATGAAGGTTGTTTTTCTCATAAGTTTTGGAGCAATGCTAAACTTTTTGAGTTAAATTTTGTTAACTGATATTTATCATATAATCAAACTGTGAGAAAAGTGTATTTATCATTAAATTAGTATTGTAAAACGATTTTTTATGAAAATATTGAATATAATACTTCTTTCAATTGTGCTTTACAGTCCAATATATGGACAAACAGCTCAAGAAATTATTCAAAAAGCTGAGGATAAAATGAGAAGTGGTAGTTTATATGCTGAGATGTCGATTACAACTGTTCGACCAAAATGGAGTAGGACAATGTCAATGAAAACTTGGTCCAAAGGGACGGATTTTTCTATTGTCTTAATTACAGCTCCAGCAAAGGAAAAAGGGACGGTGTTTTTGAAACGATATAAGGAAGCTTGGAATTGGGTACCTTCTATACAGCGATCTATTAAATTGCCACCTTCTATGATGTCTCAATCATGGATGGGAACGGATTTCACCAATGAAGATATGATTCAAGAGTCTTCTAATGTTAGGGATTATAAGCATACAATATTAAAGGATTCAACAATAGCGGGAAGAAAAGTTTGGAAAATTGAATTGATACCTTATGAGGAAACAGCTGTAGTTTGGGGAAAAGTAATTGTTTATATTGACAAAGTTGATTATATACAATTACGAACCGAAATGTATGATGAGGATGGTTATTTAGTAAATACAATGAAAGCATCTAATATCAAGGAAATGGGAGGTAAGATGTTGGCAACTAAGATGGAAATGATTCCTGAAGATAAAGATGGACATAAAACGATTTTAGAATATTCGAAAATTCAGTTTGATCAACCAATAGAGGAGCAGTTTTTTTCTGTCCAAAATATGAAACGCTTAAAATAGTAGCATGTATTTGAAGTTAGCTTGGAGAAACTTGTGGCGTAATAAAGCTCGAACATTTATTACAATGGCTGCTGTATTATTAGCTGTACTTCTTTCTACTTTGATGATGAGTATGAAAGAAGGTGTTTATGTCGGAATGATAGACTCTATGGTTGGAGCATACACTGGTTATGGTCAAGTACATGCTAAAGGTTATTGGGATGAGCCAATCATAGATAATAGTTTTGAGTTTACTGAAAATTTAGCTCAAAAACTAGGGCAAGAAAGTGAGGTTAAAGGTTATACTCCAAGAATAGAGGGATTTGCATTGTCCTCTTCTGATGATCAGACAAAAGGAGCTATGGTATTGGGAATTGATACAGAATTAGAGTTGGCTCATTCTCAGCTTAATGAGCAAGTTGTTCAAGGAGATTATCTCAAACAAAATGACGAAGGAATTTTATTAGGTAAAGGACTTGCAAAGTCTTTGAATTTAACTGTGGGAGATACTATTGTCTTAATTGGACAGGGGTATCATGGTTCTACTGCTGCTGGAAAGTATCCAATTAGAGGAATTGTGCGATTTGGATCACCAGAATTGAGTAATCAATTAGCTATTTTAGAAGCAAAACAAGCTCAACTTTTCTTTGGTTTAGAAAATCAATTTACAAGCTTAATATTGCATTTTTATGATAATGAAAAAGCGGTAGAGATTACTCAAAAATTAACAGAAGAATTAGGAGAGGAATTTGAAGTAATGGACTGGACTGCATTATCTCCAGATTTAGTCAGTATGATTGAGACAGATAGAGTTGAAGGGTACGTTTTTATGTTTATTCTTTATATGGTAATTTCATTTGGAATTTTTGGAACAGTATTGATGATGTTATCTGAACGAAAGCATGAATTTGGGGTGTTGGTTTCAATAGGAATGAAACGTATACGTTTAGCAATAGTGGTATGGATAGAGATTTTGACAATCAATTTGATGGGGGCTATACTTGGAATGTTGGTTGCTTTTCCAATAGCCTATTTCTTTTATAAAAATCCAATAAAATTAGGAGAAGATGTACAAGAGATGATGGAGGATTATGGTATGGAAGCGGTAATTCAAACATCAGTAGATCCATCTATTTTTATCTCGCAGGCAACTATTGTATTGATAATAGGTAGTGTGATAGCAATTTATCCTTTTATAAATATTACGAGATTAAATGTAATTAAAGCTATGAGAAGTTAATGATGTTAGTAAAGATTGCTTGGAAAAATATATGGAGACACAAGGTAAGAAGCTTTGTAGTCATTTCGGCCATCGCAATAGGATTAATGGCAGGAATTTTTGCCTCAGCATTTGTCAATGGAATGATGGTCCAAAAAATTGATAGTGTGGTAAAAATGGAACTGTCACACTTTCAGGTACATGATACTTTATTTCGAAAGGAAATGAGTGTTAAAGCTGTACTTGATAAAGGTGAAGATATTTTTAGTGATATAACTTCAGATAGTCGAATTAAGATTGCTTCAGGTAGAGTTATTTCAACAGCTATGCTTGGTTCTGCCAATTACTCTGGTTCTGTAAAAGTCGTTGGAATCGACCCTGAAAATGAAGCGTTAACAACGGGGTTAGAAGAACGTTTGGTTGACGGAAAATACTTTGATGGGGTAAAGAGAAACCCTATTTTTATTAGTCAGGTTATGGCAGATAAATATAAGATTAGAGTCCGTTCAAAAGTAGTATTAACACTCCAAGATATAACAGGTGAAATGGTGGCAGAATCATTTAAAGTTGTGGGGATTTTTGATTCTAAGAACAAAATGTATGATAAGTTAAATGTTTTTGTTAGAAAATCAGATTTAAGGCGAGTAACAAATATGAATGAGCAACAGCTTCATGAAATAGGGGTGTTAATAAATAAAGATGATGATGCAGAAATTTTGGCTAATGAGTATCAGGATAAGTATTCAGATTTAGAGGTTTTACCATGGTTGGATTTAGCCTCAGGTATGCGTTATATGGTAGAGGCTACAGGTATGTATACTTACATTTTGGTTGGTATTATTTTAGTTGCTCTGTTATTTAGTATAATTAACACCATGTTAATGGTTGTTTTAGAGCGAGTTAAAGAAATAGGAATGCTGATGGCTGTAGGAATGAAAAAGCAAAAAATATTTGGAATGGTGATGCTGGAAACAGTGTTTTTATCTTTTATTGGCGCTCCCATAGGGTTGTTAGTATCTTATTTATTGATTACTCATTTTGGAGAAGCAGGAATAGATTTGGCAGGAGCAGCATACGAAGATGTTGGTTTTGCTACGGTAATCTATCCTTTTTTAGATTTTAAAAGTTATATCAATATCTTGGTTATGGTCTTTTTTATGGCTGTATTTGCAGCAATATATCCAGCAATCAAAGCATTGTCATTAAACCCTGTAGAAGCAATTAGAAAATAAGTTATGAGTAAATTAGTTATTGAAACCAAAGATTTATATAAAATCTATAAAGGAGTCGTAAATGTGAGAGCAGTGGATGGTGTTGATCTTCAAATAGAAGATAATGAATTTACTGCTATTGTAGGACCTTCTGGTTCAGGGAAGACTACATTGCTTAATATTATTGGAGGTTTAGACAGAGCTTCAAAAGGGAGTGTTGTAGTTAACGGTACAGAAATTACAAAAAAATCTGACAATGAACTAATTGACTTTCGCTTGAAACATATAGGTTTTGTTTTTCAAAGTTATAATCTTATCCCAGTACTTTCAGCGAAAGAAAATACGGAGTTTATTATGCTTATGCAAGGTGTAGACAAGAAGAAACGAGATGAACGAGTGACTTCTTTATTAACTCAAGTTGGATTGGGAGATAAGATGGATAATAAGCCTACTCAATTATCTGGAGGGCAACAGCAACGTGTAGCAGTAGCTAGGGCTTTAGCTTCAAAACCTGATTTTGTTTTAGCCGATGAACCAACAGCAAACTTAGATTCAAAAAGTGCTACAAACTTACTAGATATTATGGCTAAATTGAATGAAGAAGAGGGAGTTACCTTTATCTTTTCTACTCATGATCAACGCGTCATAGATAGAGCTAAAAGAGTGATAACTCTTGAAGATGGCAAGATTGTTTCAGATATTCGAAAGTAGATGAAATTAAAGGCTTTATTTTTTTTCCTTTTGATAGGTCATCTAACCCTATTAGCTCAGAAAGACTCCACTAAAAAATTGAAAGATTTTTATAGTTTAGATGGTTATTTGAAGGAAATGCAAACAAATACGTTTGTAAATTTAGATACGATTTATACAGATCATTTAATCCATAATAGGTTAAATTTTAAGGCTTTTATATCGGATGAGTTAACGTTTGTAGCGGAAATGCGTAATCGAGCTTTTTATGGTGAATTAATTAAACTACAACAGCCTTTTTATGGAGATTTATTGGGGCAAGATAATGGAATGTTGGATTTATCTTGGTCATTGATTAGTGAGAAATCATTTATATTGCATTCAACAATAGACCGTTTGAATTTAGCATATAGTAAAGGAAAGTGGGATATTAATTTGGGGAGACAACGAATTAACTGGGGGGTCAATTTAGCATGGAATCCAAATGATTTGTTTAACGTCTATAATTTTGCTGATTTTGATTATGCTGAGCGTCCTGGAGCTGATGCCTTGAGAGTTCAATATTATAGTTCAGCACTTTCGAGTTTTGATTTGGCAATTAAGCCAAGTAGGGATCAGGATAAATGGGTAGGTGCATTGTTATATAAATTTAATAAGAAGAACTATGATTTTCAAGTATTAGGGGGGATTTATGAGGAAGATTGGTCAGCAGGTGGAGGTTTAGCTGGGAATATAAAGAATATAGGGGTAAAAGGAGAGGCTACTTATTTTCATCCGCAAGTTAATTTTATGGATACATCAGGAGTTATGAACGCTGCTCTAAGTTTAGATTATGCTTTTGCTAACTCTTTGTATTTTAATGTTGGTGTTTTATACAATACTAAAGGCATTAATAACCTTTCTGGAATAAATTCAACAGGCTTATTTTCTTCCACACAAGAGCTCTCTGTAAAAAGCATTATGCCTTCTAGATATTCTTATTTTATTCAGTCAAGTGGAGCATTTAATCCTGCTTTGAGTGGTAGCTTATCGTTTATATATTTACAAGGAATTAATGTATTGTTCTCTATGCCATCGCTTTCTTATGTTATTAATGAAAGCTGGGATATTAATTTAGTAGGGCAAGTGCTGTTTTCTGAGTTCCAAAATCAATTTAGAAATACTAGTAATGCCGTTTTTTTAAGGTTTCAATATAGCTTTTAATAACTTATTTTTACCTTCGTAAAAAAAGAAAAATGAAAAAATATTTAATCTTTCTACTCCTAATTTTAGCTACAATTTTATGTTATGGACAAGATCTTCAATGGAAAGAAGGCTTATCTAACATGCATTTAAGTCGTATTTCAAGTGAAAATACACTGAGTAGTGATTATTCTACATCATCTCAAGTTTATCTATGTGCAAACGGCTATTTTTATATGTCTGTTATAGATAATTATTCTAAATCTGAATTTGAAGGTATTTGGATGGTTGAAGATAAACCTGTTACAACTGAAGCAACTGTTACTGTTCAATTTAATGATGGAGATATTGCTTACTATAAAGTCGTTTTTCACAATAATCGTTTATACATTGATGGAGAAGAGTTTCAATATGAAACAACCTATGAATGTAACTAGTTATATAGCTTCATTTATCTTTTGATAAAAGTATAAGCCTTTCCTTGTTTCCCTGCTCGTCCTGTTCGACCAATTCTATGGGTATATTGTTCGAAGTTCATTGGGATTTGATAGTTTATCACTAAGCTAATTTCAGAAATATCAATACCTCTAGCTGCTATATCTGTAGCTATTAGGATATTAGTGTTGTTGTGAGCAAAGTCTTTAATCTGAGTGCTTCTGTTTTTTTGATCTAAATCTCCATGTAAAAAGCTGACATTATAGTTTTTATGAATTAGCTGTTCGGCAAGAGTTTCTACACCTGCTTTAGTTTCATCAAATATTAAAACCTTTTGAGCTTGTTCTTTTTCAAGTAACTGTGTTAAGATCTCAAATTGGTTTTGCTCAGCGGTAAATTCAATAATGTCTTGCTCGATATGATTAATCGCTGCATTTTGTTTTTTTAATTTAACAACTAATGGTTGGTATAAAATTTCATCAATTAGAGGTTGAATTTTAGCATTTACAGTTGCAGAGAATAGTAAAGTATGCTGACGACGGTGCATTGCTCCAGTAATGTGTTCTACTTCTTTTAAAAAGCCTAAAGAAAGCATTTTATCAAATTCATCTAAAACGAGAGTATTGGTTTCTCGAATATCTAATTCTCTATGTTTAATCAATTCAAGAATTCTTCGAGGAGTCCCTATTATTACATGGGAAGGTCTTCTTAATGCCTGAATATCTTTATTGATATTTGTCCCTCCGATGAAACAAGAACTATAGAGCTTCAGACCTTTGGTGATGCTTCTAAACTCATTATCAATTTGCAAAGCTAATTCTCTTGTAGGAACAACAATTAAAGCAAATGGTTTTCGTTTTAAACGCAGAGAACGCTCAATAATAGGAATTAAAAAAGCTCCAGTTTTCCCTGTCCCAGTTTGAGCAATACCTACAACATCTTTTTTATCTATCAGTGCATCAAAAGTCTTGTCTTGAATTTCAGTAGGTCTAATATATCCTTTTTTAAGAAGGTTAGTTTTAAATTTTTCATCTAAAGGGAAGTCTTGATACGTTCTGTCAGAATGATATAGATCATCAGTGCTGATAGTCGCTTTTTGAACTAATAAATTAGGTTTTAAAGACGATTTTCTAGGATGATAATGAGCATTACTTTTCTTCTTTTTTACTGATTTTCCCCCTCTATGCTTACTCTTTGATGATTTACTTCCCATATTGTATTATACTACTTTGGTGCAAAGATAGTAATAAGTGGTAGATTATACACTACTTCCAATTAAGTCATATTTATGTGCAATATTTACAGCTTCAGTACGGCTTTTTACGAGCAGTTTACTGTAAATTCTTCTTAGGTGAGTTTTTGTAGTAGATTTAGAGATGAAGAGTTTATCAGAAATCTCTTGATCACTCCATCCTAAAGCAAGGTAGGAGAGTACCTCCATTTCTCTTTTGGAGAGTTTTAAAAGTTCTGGTGGCATTTCTACTGCCTGTTTAGTCTCAAAAATATTAGTTAGGATTTTTTCTTTGTCTTCTAACGCAATTTGTAGTTTCTCTAGTTCAATGCTCGTATTATTATTAATTGTTTCTAAAGCCGTATTTCGTTTTTCAATCAATAAGTTATGTCCCTTCATCAAGTTTGCTATTTGTTTATTCTGTCGGTTGGCTCTATATAGAAAATATACAATGATTAATGAAAGCAAAAGAACAATTGCAAAGGTATTTCTTAGGAGCTTATTTTTTTCCAATTCAACTTCTTGTGTTTTTAATTCGAAATTTTGTCTTTCAATTTCTTTTTCACGTTGAGCAGTCTCATATTTGACATCCATTTCGGCAATTTTTTCATTAATATCTTCATTTAAAAGTGCTTCTCGTTGTTCAAAAAACAATTGATGATGATGAAGTGCCTCCTTGTGTTGTCCTAGAGCTTCATAATTTTGAGAAAGAATATGATATAAATCAGATAAGTTTCTTTTTAATCCAAGTTCTTTGGATGTAATTAAAGCAGTGTCAGCAATTCCAATAGACTTGAGATATTGTTTAGATAAGTAATAATGATTAGCAAGGTCAAGTTGGGTTTCTGTAATTCTAACTTTATTGCCAATTTTTTGTTCAATAAAATAAGCTTGATTTAAATAATATTCAGCCTGTTTAAAGTCTTTTTGTTCACTATAACAAAGTCCCATATTGTTATAAACAATGCCTAATCCCGCTTGGTGTCCTAAAGCTTGTTTAATTAAAGCTGACTTTTTATAAGCAATTAAAGCTTGCTCATAATCCTGTTGAACACGGTAAATCTCACCAATATTTGTAAGAGAAATAGATACTCTCAAAGAATCTTGCTCGTTTTCAAAAACTTTTAAAGCTCTATTTTGAACACTTAAAGCTTTTGAGAGGTTTCCTTGTTTTTTATAAATGACCCCTATATTTCCTAATATTTTTGCGTCTTTAGCGGTTAGTTTTTGGTTATTAGAAGTGCTATCTATTGCTTTATAAAAGTATTCTATAGCTCGATCATAGTCAGCTTTAAAATAGGAAATCCCTCCCAATGTCATATAGCCCATTTTTAACCCTTCTAATGCCTTTTTTTCTTTAGCTATTTTAATGACTTTATTGGTAACCGTAATACCAAGTTCCATGTTTTCTCCAACAATAGTCTGTACATTTTTACAAATAGCAATGATTCTTTTATTGTTATCAGGAATAGAGTCATACAAAGCAATAATAGAATCAGCCTTTGTTTCGAATTGAGCAAAAGATTGAAAGTGAGAAAATAAAAATGCAATTGCTGCTATAACTTTTATAAAGTATAGTTGATTCATAAGGTTGTTGAGTGGTTTTTTATTTGGTTTGGGCGAATATAGTACATTTCTTAAGAGTATAAAATCCTTAAAAAAAGTAATTCCTTTTTGTTTTTTGTAAATAACTGTATATATGTGTGTTATCCTGTTTTTGTAGTCCTTAAGGATTACAAAAATCATTCTTAAGGATGACATCGAGAGCTTCTTAATCACTCATTTTTGTGTTATCAAAACTACAAGTATGGCTACAGTTAAATTAACCAAAAGAGAACATGAGATTTATGAGTTGATTCTTACAGGAAAGTCAAATCAAAAAATAGCAGATGAACTTTATATAAGTATTAATACAGTTAAAACTCATGTTGCTAAAATTTTAGTAAAAAAGTCAGCATCAAATCGAATACAATTAATAACCAATCAGAATAAATAAAACAATAACCTATGAAAAAAATAATTACAACTTTAATGACCTTGAGTTGGAGTGCTCTTGCCTTTTCTCAACCTTTTAATAACTATTTAAATCTAGATGGATTGGACGACTACGTTCAAGATGATTTTTCTGGAAGTAATATGCCTAACGGAGATTTTACAGTTGAGTTTTGGGTCTACTCATGTGAACAAATGGGATATAAGTTAATTGATGCTGGAGGATCAACAGCAGGTTCAGGATTTGAGATGAATTACAGTCATAATGGAGGTGGGTTATCAGCACAAGTTAGAGGGGGGTACCCAACAGGAGGAAGTGTTTCCTACACTTCTACACCAACAACTGCATGGAGACATGTAGCTGTAGTTAATAATAGCACTACAGCCACTTTGAATTTATATATCAATGGTGTTTTAGTAGATACATCACCTGTTACTGGATATAATCCATCGGGAAGATTCTTTATTGGGAGAATGGATTATACAACAGCAGGATATTTGAAAGTTAACATCGATGAAATGCGTATTTCTGATGTTGTTCGTTATAGTGCAAATTTCACACCTCCCTCAGCGGAATTTTCAGTAGATGCTAATACTAAAGCACTTTATCATTTTAATGAAACAGCTGGTCAAATAAACTTTTTGGATGCTACAACTAATAACTATGATTTATTGGGGCATGATGGAGCAACTACGATTAGTGCTTCTTTAGGAACTCCTGCTTCTACGCCAACAGTTGCAGTAATGGCTACAAATATTTGTGAAGGTGATAGTACCAAGTTATCGATAACAAGTGGAACACTTAATGATAATGAAGCTTGGGAATGGTATTCTGCTTCTTGTGGGGGAACATTGTTGGGAACAGGAGACTCTATCTATGTTATGCCAACTACGAACACTACTTACTATGCTAGAGGTGCAGGAGGATGTGCTAATAATGGAAATTGCGCTTCTGTATCAATTAATGTTACTCCTGCATTTACAGTAACAGCATCAGTTTCAGATAATGCTATCTGTTCTGGAGATTCTATCTTATTGAATGCAACTGGAGCAACAACTTATACATGGGATAATGGAGGTGTGCATAATGCTTTATTCTCTCCAAGCGCAACAACTACATTCACTGTAACAGGTACTACGAATGGATGTACAGAAACAGATCAAGTTCAGGTAACAGTAAATACATTGCCAAATGTAACAGCCAATTCATCAGCAACAACAGTTTGTGCAGGTGATAGTATTGTGTTGACAGCTACAGGGAACGCAACAACTTATACTTGGGATAATGGTGTAACAGATGGCTTAGCCTTTGGAGTTAATGCTACAACTACCTTTAGTGTTACTGGTTCTAATACTTTTTGTTCAACAACTGATGAAGTTGTAATTACAGTTAATGCATTACCAATTGTCAATGCGAATACATCTAATACTTCTATTTGCGAGGGAGATCAAGTAACTCTTTTTGGAACGGGAGATGCAACTAGTTATATCTGGGATAATGGAGTTGTAGATGGAACAGCTTTTGCCCCAACTTCAACAACGACGTATACTGTTACAGGAACCAATTCTTTTTGCTCAGCAACAGATGAGATTACAATAATGGTTAATTCCTTACCAATAGTTAATGCGAATGCTTCTAACTCGATATTATGTGCAGGAGATAGTGTAGTCTTAACTGCTTCAGGAGATGCAACTTCTTACAGTTGGGATAGTGGAGTTGTAGATGGAGTAGCATTTGCTCCAACTTCAACAACAACATATACAGTAAATGGTACAAACATGTTTTGTTCAGCGAATGCTCAGGTAACTATTACTATAAACCCATTACCAACAGTAAATGCTAATGCTTCTAATACTAATGTATGTGAAAATCAACAAATAACACTTTTTGGAACTGGTACAGCAACTAATTATATCTGGGATAATGGGGTAGTTGATGGTGTAGCATTTATTCCTTCTACTACAACTTATACCGTAACAGGAACTGATGGTAATTGTGTGAATACTGCTCAGGTAGCAATTGTAGTTAACACTGTTGATGTATCAACTAATGTTATGGGAACTACATTGAGCGCCAATCAGCAAGGGGGAGCATACCAATGGATTAATTGTGATAATGGAAATAGTGAAATAGTAGGAGCTACTGATGCTGATTATACAGCTACTGAAGCTGGAAGTTATGCAGTAACTGTAACTATGAATGGTTGTGTTGATACTTCTTCTTGTATAACAGTAACATCAGTAGGAATGGAGGAAATGGTATTTTCTGATCAGGTTACTATTTATCCCAATCCTACAAAAGGAAATGTAGTGCTTTCTTTTGGGAACTTAGATGCTGTTTCGGTTACTCTATATAATTTAACTGGAGAAGTTGTTTATCAAGTAACAAATATTACATCTCCATTACATCAATTTGAATTAAACAGTGCATCTGGATGTTATATTTTAGAACTAACTTCAGCTGGAAAAACACAACAATATAAGTTGATTAAGGAATAACCCCCAGCTATAATAGATCCCTTCTTCTGTGTGTTAGGGCATGGAGGGAGGGATTTTTTTTGATAAAAAAGATACAAAACTTCTTTAAGAAAGCTCAATAAACTTAATTATTGAGCTTTCTTAATTAATTCGTAATTGGTACTTCTACCTCCAGCAGCTTCTTTTTTCAAGATCCCTTTTTCTATTAAATCATTGATGTCTCTAATTGCTGTATCTTTAGAACATTTAGCAATTTTAGCCCATTTAGAAGAGGTGAGTTTACCTTCAAAACCATCTATTAGTCTATTGATAAGTTTTCGTTGTCTTTCATTCAATGGAGTATCAAAATGTGTTTGCCAGAAGTTAGCTTTAAATAATACCTTTGTTAGAGTCTCATCTGTAGCTTTTAGAGCTTTAACTAAACAGTTTAAGAACCATGTAATCCACTCAGTAATATCAAGAGTTCCTTTTTGTGTTTTTTCAAGCATTTCATAGTATTGTTTTCTTTCAAGTCTGATTTGAGCAGACATACTATAAAAACGTTGGTTACTATTATCAGCTTGTGCTAAAAGCATATCTGTTAAGGCTCTAGCTATTCTTCCATTACCATCATCAAAAGGGTGTATAGTCAGAAACCATAAATGTGCAACTGCAGTTTTGATTAGAGGTTCTATTTCTTTTTCATGATTAAACCAATTTAAAAAGCATGACATTTCTTTTGCCAATAACGTTGAATTAGGAGCTTGAAAATAGACTTTTTCTTTCCCCATTGGACCAGAAATTACTTGCATAGGTCCAGTTGTATCTTCACGCCAATTACCAACAGTTATTTTTACCATACCATTCCTTCCTGTTGAGAAAAGTGCTGCATGCCAATCGAAAATTCGTTCAACAGTAAGTGCCTCATAATAAATTTGGGTGGCATCCATCAACATCTCTGTCTGACTCTACTGTACCAGCTATATCTAAACCTAATTTACGAGCAACTGATGAGCGGACTTGTTCAAAATTTAAATATTCTCCTTCTATTTCTGATGTCTTAATAGCATCGAGTGTTAGAGTTTTCAATAAGGCTTCCCCTCTTAAATCAAAACCTAAAGTTTCCATTTTTCCGTGTAACTTTCCTTGTAGGTTTCTTGCTTCACTTAATAGTAATATAAAGTCATCACTCTTCCAAGTAAATTTTGGCCACTGTTTTAATTCGTGTATGTATTTTGTTAATTGCCGCATTATATGCAACGAATATAGGTCTTTCTTGTTGCTTTTTTTGCGGTGAATAAGAAGTTTAATCGTTGCATAGTGAACTTTAATAACTCATTTCAACAATTGTTTTAACATCTGAAGGAGTTAATTTTCCATGTTCACCTATACCAATCCAACCTCTGTCATTAAAACGTTGTTCAATTTCTTGTGCTGTATTTTGATAATTAGGTGTATAATCAGATAGTTTAGTGTCAATGCCGATAGATTGAAAGAAATCAGAAATGGCTTTAATTGCAGCTTTTGCTTTTTCATCTGTGTTCCCTTTTGCTATTTTAAATACACGTTCTGCAAGTTGAGCAAGTTTTTCTTTTTTCGCTTCAAAATTATAAGTGTAATGGCTTTCTGTAATAATTGCTAACGTTCTTGCATGATCAATACCGTATAAGGCAGTTAATTCGTGTCCTATAGCGTGAATAGCCCAGTCTGTAGGTACTCCTTTTTGGATTAAGCCATTTAGTGCCATAGTACAGCACCACATAAAATTGGCTGCTGCTTCATAATTGTTCGTATTAGCCATAACTTGGGGAGCAACTTCTATGAGAGATTGAAGAATACCTTCAGCAAAACGATCTTGGATGTATGCATCAATAGGATAGGTGACATATTGTTCTAAAACATGAGTAAAAGCATCAGCTAATCCATTGGCTATTTGTCTTTCTGGAATTGATTGGACTACTTGAGGATCTAAAATAGAAAATTGAGGAAATAGACCTGGGCCACCCATACCTAATTTTTCTTGTGTTTCAGCTTTTGTAATTACAGCACCTGAGTTCATTTCCGAACCAGTAGCAGGAAGTGTTAATACTGTTCCAAAAGGCATTCCCTTTAGTGTAGGTTTTCTGCTTGTTAAAATATCCCAAGGTTCAGCTCCTTCATATAAAGCTGCAGAGGATAAAAATTTGGTACCGTCAATAACAGAACCTCCACCTACAGCAAGTAAGAAATCAATATTTTCTCTTTTGATGATAGTTAATGCTTCAATTAAAACTTTGTATTCAGGATTGGGTGGAATTCCACCAAACTCGATTACATGATGTTTTTCTAATGCTTTGATAACTTGTTCATAAATTCCATTTTTTTTGATGCTTCCACCTCCATATAAGATCAGTACTTTAGCATTTGAAGGTATCTCATCAGAGAGTTTAGCTATTTCTCCTTTTCCAAAGATGATTTTTGTTGGATTTTGAAAATTAAAGTTTTTCATGTATTTAAAATCTAATTAATGTAGTACTATTTATTTGTGTATTGTCTCTTGTAAAATTAAGTATTAAAAATGTCATTTTTATAACAGAATATCATTTGTAATAAGATTTTAATTAATTTTAACACAAGAAAAAAATAGAAATACAAAAGCATAAATACGATGCAAGAACAACCGAATAATCCAATGCATGGAGTAAAACTAAAGGATGTATTAATTTATTTAGTTGATGAGTATGGTTGGGAAGAGTTAGGTAGAAGGATTAATATTAATTGCTTTAAATCTAATCCTACGATGAATTCGAGTCTTAAGTTTTTGAGAAAAGAACGTTGGGCTAGAAATAAAGTAGAAGCTTTGTATTTAAAATCAATAGGTAAATAAATAGAGATATGAGAGTTATAGTATTATTAGTTCCTTTTTTATTCTTAAGTCAGTTTTCATTAGGGCAAGAATTTAAAAAAATGGATAAAAGTCCTTTAGATGTTGCATATTTTCCTGCAAATGCAACCAAACGATTATTTGTAAAAACAGAGGAGGAGAAAAAAGCTTTAAAGCCTATAGCGCGAGTATTATATTCTAGACCTCAAAAAAAGGGTAGAGTTATTTTTGGAAATTTGGTGAGTTTCGGTGAAGCATGGAGACTAGGAGCAAACGAGTCGACAGAGATTGAATTTTTTGTTCCAGTAAAATTTGGTGATAAAAAGCTAAAAGCAGGAAGATATATGCTTTATGCTGTTCCTAATAAAGATAGTTGGGAAGTAAGGATTAATTCAATAACCGATCAGTGGGGGATTTATGCAAATGATGATAAAAAGGATTTAGCAAGTGTTACGGTTTCGACTCGAGAAGCTAAAGAAGAAATAGAAGCTTTATCAATTGCGATGTATAAAAAAGAAGAGAATACTTTTCTGATAAAAATAGGTTGGGATAAAACTGTTGTTGAAGTACCTGTAATAGTGTTGTAGGATTTTAGTTTACGGTATCCTACGACTATACCCAGCACTTATGGCATAAATATAGGGATAACCTGGAAGGATGTTTATAGAGACAGCATCTCTATTGTTGGTAAAGTAATCCAGTTGAATTTGACCTCCATACCATACAAATTTTCTTTCCCAAATTTTGTTTTGGGATAACTGAATAAAAGCGGGATCTGTTTGGTAGCCTTCAATTTGATTCCAATTTTTTCGATAGTAGAATAGGGGACCAAAGCTAAATGAACCCCTGTATTGCTCATTTGTCCAATTGATTAGACGATCATGAATATTAATACCAAGGTGAGATACCCCAGCAAATTTATTTGCACAATCTTTTAGTAATAGAGTTTGAACAGCTTTTATCCCTATAAATTCATTAAAATCGTATGAAAAGCAAAAGGTAATACTTCGAAATAAAGCAAGGTTCCTCTTTTTGTTAAGTGCATATTTATAAAACTGTTCACTCCCAGTTGGTTTGGGGTGATAACCAATTCCACCTAACTTAATACCAGCAGTTATACCTTGCGTATAACCACTAGTATTAAAGAATATAAAAGTTATTATGAATAGTTTTTTCAATTGAGTATAGCAGCAATACCAGGAAGTTGTTTACCTTCTAAATACTCCAACATAGCTCCTCCGCCTGTACTTACATGGCTTACTTTTTTTCCAAGGTTAAATTTATTGATTGCTGCAACACTATCACCACCTCCAACAAGTGAGAATGCATCATTTTCTGTAGCTTTGGCAAGCGTTAAAGCAATATCAATTGTTCCTTTTTGAAAACTTTCCATTTCAAATACTCCCATTGGTCCATTCCACAATATTAGTTTGGAATCTAAAATGGTGTCTTTAAATAAATTACTTGATTTTTCTCCAATATCAAGTCCCATCCAACCTTCTGGAATATTATCAATTGCTACCAATTGAGTATTCGCATTATTGTTGAAATCATCAGCTATAATGGTATCTATTGGTAATAATAATGTGACATTATTTTCTTTTGCTTTTTTAATAATATTTAGAGCCAGTTCTAAATAGTCATCTTCCACTAAAGAGTTACCTATTTTTCCTCCTTGCGCTTTAATAAAGGTATAAGCCATTCCCCCTCCGATGATTAAGTTGTCTACAGAATCCAATAAACGTTCAATAATGGTTATCTTAGAAGAAACTTTAGCTCCTCCTACAATGGCTGTTAAAGGTTTCTCATCGCTATTTAAAACTTTATCAACACTGATGATTTCCTTTTCAATTAAGTAACCAAAACACTTATCATTAGGAAAGAACTTTGCAATAACTGCTGTAGAAGCATGGGCTCTATGTGCTGTACCAAATGCATCGTTGATATAATAATCAGCTAAATAGCTCAATTGTTGAGCAAAGTTCTCATCTCCAGCTTTTTCTTCACTGTAAAAACGTAAGTTTTCTAATAAGATAACATCTCCATTAGTACTATTGTCTATTATAGACTTAACTTTATCTCCAATACAATCATCTACAAAAGTAACTTCTTGAGCTATGTTTTTTTCTAAAGTAGAAATAATGTGCTTAAGAGAAAACTTGTCATCTTTACCTTTTGGGCGCCCTAAATGAGACATCAAAATAGCAGTTCCACCATCTTTTAATACTTTTTGAATAGTTGGAACAGCAGCCCTAATTCTAGTATCATCTGTTACATTAAAATGCTCATCTAAGGGAACGTTAAAATCAACTCTGATAATAACTTTTTTGTTTTCGAAGTTTGTATTGTCTATTTGCATGGTATAAAGTTAACTTTTTTCAACTTTTTTGTTCTTAATATTGGCTAAAATCATGATTAAAATAATTATGGCAATTGTAGCCCATGCCCAAGCAGGAAAGGCAGGAGCTCCACCTCTTGCATAACTGTGTAATCCTTTTGTTAAGTAGTAATTGACCCCAATAAAAGTCATTAATACAGTACTAAAACCAAGAATACTAGCCACATTGAAGGCAAATTTCCCTCTTAAACCTGGAACTAAACGCATGTGTAAAATAAAGGCGTATACTAATACAATTACTAACGCCCAAGTTTCTTTGGCATCCCAACCCCAGTAGCGACCCCAAGATTCATTCGCCCAAACACCTCCTAAAAAAGTCCCAATAGTTGCTAGAACT